>CALEFI010000103.1 GCA_937876905.1 uncultured Treponema sp. | reverse complement strand
GCACGGGAGCCTCCGGGCCTGTGGGGGCCTGTCACTCCGTATGGAAGACGATGCCTTGGGGTTTGGTAAAGAACTTGTGGGGAATTAAAAGGAAAGTTTTTTATATTTTACAAGGCCATTTACCGCCCAGATACAAAGATAAAAAAAACTTGCAAAGACATTGAACCCCAAGACATTGCGATACACGTTCCACTGGGGCTGAATCATGTCCTTCTTGGAGGCAGTCAGGGAATCATCCCGCATACGGTAGTCCACCAGAATGTCATCAAAGCCACAACACAATAATCCCTGGCGAGCAATATCAAGCCAATACACATAATCGTCCCGCAGATTTTGTAGCTCCTCCCTAAAACGAACAGGTGTCTTTAGTTTTGTCGTATCCACAATGGCTGCGGAGGGAAAAATCGGGCAGTGATACAGCAGGGCGTTAAAGTCCTTGGGCCCTGGGCAGGAATAATCAGGTAGAACTGTTCTGGCGCAAAGACTGTCCATCCTCCTGTAGCCGCAGAAAAATACGGCCACAGCAGGATTGCTGCACTCCTCCACATGTTGTTTCATCGTCTCAAGATAAGATGGACGCCAGAGGTCATCAGAATCAAGGAATGCCAGGTACCGGCCCCTGGCAGCCTCCATCGCCTGGTTTCTGGCTCCAGACGAACCTCTATTTACAGTAGCTCTTATGAGCTGTATTCGGTCATCCTGATTTGCATATCGCTCTACCACCCTCGCTCCAGCACCTTCATCCGGGGAGCAGTCATCCACCACAATCAACTCCCAATCAGAAAAAGATTGGGCAAGAACCGACTCAATGGTGGCGCCCACCAAGGCCGCACCCTTCCACATGGGGGTGACGATAGAAAAAAGAGGAGTTTGCATAGAAAAGTCCTTCAATTGAAAAGTATGTGCACAAAAAATGTGCCGGGGAAAAATCAAAAGCCATACAATACGAGGCTTAGATAAGCTTTTCTGCCACGTCCCAGGCGGCAAGGATGGTGTCGTCCATGTCGAAGTACTTGTACATTCCAAGGCGGCCGCCGAACACCACCTTGTTCTGGGTGGAGGCCAGCTGGGTGTATTTGAGATATATCTGATTGTTTTTCTCGTCATTTACCGCATAGTATGGCTCCTCACCTTGCTGCCAGGCGGCAGGGTACTCCCGTGTGATGACCGTCTGGGGCTGGCTCCCGAACTCAAAGTGCTTGTGCTCAATTATCCGTGTGTAGGGAGTCTCTGCGTCGGTATAGTTGACCACGGCATTCCCTTGGAAATTCTCCATGTCCAGCAGCTCCTCCTCAAAGCGCAGGCTCCTGTACTCCAGGGGGCCAAACTGATAGTCAAAAAACCCGTCGATGGTGCCGGTATACACCACCGCATCTGCCATAGAAAGCCATTTTTCCTTGTGTGCAAGAAAGTCAACATTCAACTCAAGGTGGCAGCCATCGAACATCTTTTGGATTATGTGCGTATAGCCGCCGACAGGAATTCCTTGGTAAGGGTCATTAAAGTAGTTGTTGTCAAAAATCAGGCGGACGGGCAGCCGGTTGATGATGCTGGCCGGAAGCTCCGCACAGCTTCTGCCCCACTGCTTTTCCGTGTAGCCCTTCACCAGAATCTCGTAGATGTCCCGCCCCACCAGGGAAATGGCCTGTTCCTCCAGGTTCCTTGGCTTTTTGCCTGACATCTCGGCTGCCTGTGCAGCAATGCGATTTTGGGCTTGGGCGGGAGTGACAACATCATCCCATATTTTGGAAAAAGTATTCATGTTAAACGGCAGATTATAGAGCCGGCCACGATAGTTTGCCACGGGGCAGTTGGTGTAGCGGTTAAATTCAGCAAAGGAGTTTACAAAATCCCATACCCGCCTGCTATCCGTGTGGAAGATGTGGGCTCCGTACTTGTGGACATTGATGCCGGCCACTTCTTGGGTATAAATATTTCCCCCAATGTGGCTACGCTTGTCTAGAACAAGACATTTTTTGCCAGCTTTTATTGCTTTATGGGCAACAGTGGCATTAAAAAGTCCCGCTCCGACCAGAAGATAGTCGTAGTGCATGAATAGGTTCCTTTTGATTTTATGGAAGGCGGTTTAGAAGAATTTCCTGTGACGTGGTCTTCGGGCCTCCGCAGGCGGTAGCCGCATATAGTCCCCGTACAGCTGGGCAAGATACTCATGGGGATTGGCAGGCAGGGGAAGCACCAGCCCCTCAAACTCCCCGAACACGCAGGTGTCGAACATCTCCCGCCTGAAAAATTCCTTGTATCCCCATGCACCAAAAAGATTTGCAATGTACGGAGAGATACTTACATCCAAAGATGTGATTTTCTTGAATGACAGCCGTTTTATTTCCACCCACATCTTGCTTGGAATGAACGACAGCAATAAGGCTGTGGCAAGCCTGCTTAAGAATCCCCTGTTTTTTGCAGGCCTGCCCAATATTGCCAAGTGATACCAATTCGCAATTCTCCTCTGTTTTCTCCAATCCTTTTCAGTGGCGCCAGCCCCATCCAATGCAAAGACATCGATAGTAGGAGAATTTTCAATCGGATACCTCTCATTAACATAATGAAGATGCCCCACGGGAGCATCAGGAATGACGTGGCTATCAGCTGGCTCATAGACATATTTGTCTAATCCTGACAACAATTCCTCCGCCTTATGAAAATCAGGTCGGAATACGGCTATGTCCATGTCATCATCCCACGGAATGAAGCCCTTGTGCCGCACGGCTCCAAGGACGCTGCCACCAAGCAAAAAATATCTGATATTATTTTCTTTTAGGAGCCCATCCACATCTGAAATCATCATAGTTAGTTCCGACTGCAGCTTGCGAAGTTCTTCCATGGGAACCTGGCTACATTTTTTTGCGGATGACAATGTTTTGCCCATCGAGACATTGTCCAGATTCGGAGACGAGCTGGCATATCACCTCCGCAACCTCCTCCGGCTGCATAATCGTAGAAGGATCCTCGTCAGGAACCAATCGAAGACGCAACTTTGTGGCACACCGGCCGGGCGAGACGCAATAGACCTTTATCCCATATTCCGAGAATTCCTCCGTCAAAGTCTGAGACAGGGAAATCATCGCCGCCTTGGATGAGGCGTAGCTCACCCAGCCAGGCCGAGGGGTCATGCCTGCCGTTGAGGCTACGTTCAATATCTTACCGCCCGTTTTCTTCATATATTTGCACGCACTCTTCATCAAGAAAAAAGGGGAGAAGACATTGACGCTGTATGTCGTGATGAAATTCTCGGCAGTGGTCAGCAAAGCCGGAGCAGGTTCCGTATATCCAGCGATGTTTATTAGGCAGTCAATCGAGTTAAAACAGTGGTAGATACTGTGCATGAGAGACTCCACCTGAATGAAGTCAACTAGGTCAAATTCAAAGAGCTCGATACGTAGCCCTGCGACATCCATCAGGCCAATCGTGCCCTGTAGCGACTCTTGGCTGCGTCCAATCAAGGCAATATTGTGAAACAACTTGAGCCGGCTCAGCTGGATTGCAACACTCCTTCCGATTCCTGAGCTGGCGCCAGTAATGATGACAGTCCCCATGCTATTTCCTCCTGACGATGTATTCCTTATAAATCAGCTCACCGAGTAGCAGATCCACTGGCTCGGAGATTTTGATGTTGATGCTCGACCCCCTCACTATCTTGACTTCTTGTTGGGCAAGGTCATGTACCATCTCGGCGTCCTCCGTATATTGTCTATCCTCCTGCCGCGCCCTGTGATGTGCCAGAAGCAAGGATTCTGTGGTAAACTTTTGCGGCAACTGTATGTTCACAAAATCGCTGCGGTTGACCGTTTTCTCCAAGTACTCATGGCCTTGAACGATAGAAAACGGAATGCTGTAGCCGAGCGATACATTCTCTTGCGGGCAGCCTATCAGCCGCTCAAAATCATCCAGCGTGGCAAAGGGGCGGGCCGATTCATGCAGGATTACATTGGTGCGGTCTGCAAGTTCCACTCCATTGAAGACAGACTCCTGCCTCGTGCCGCCTGCCCTTGCAAAGACAATTTTTTTCTCAATGGCAAACTTGCTGCACATCATCATGATTTTGTCCTGATATTTTTCCTCACAGACAACTATAATTTCCCTGACGCAGGGAAGGGCATCGATGCGCTCAAGGGAATGCATCAGTACGGGTTTTCCTCCGAGCAAAAGGTATTGCTTGGGGATATTGTTTCCCATTCGTACGCCTCTCCCACCGGATAATAAAATTGCCGAATACTCCATGGTCAGACTCCTCGATATTTATTGGTCGTTCCAGAGAGAAGTTTTCAACTGGAACCTTCCTAGTATTTCCTTATGCTGTTAATGTCAATCCCATCCCGTGCCTGTTACTCGTCATCCTCCAACCCAATTGCCTTCAGAATCAGGGCGGGGGAGTTGCACCCTTCGTAACTTCCGAGTTCCTCATGGTGTCGCCTCACGTCGGCGACATACTTGTCGGTATCGAAGGCAGTGATTACACTCTCCAGCTCCTGGTTGCTCCTCGCAAGGGGGAAGGGCCAGGACGCAGGTGGCGTATAGAAGCCCCTCCCGCAGTTATAGCTGTCCACATCTGGTGCGAACAGGAAGCAGGGACGGTACAACAGGGAAAAGTCCCACATGGAGGAGGAGAAGTCTGTCACCAGGATGTCAGCGATGTACAGGAGCTCCTGCATGTCATCATGGTCACTCATGTCTTGGATATCCGCCCCGCAGCCATCAAAGGCTCCCACCGCAAAATAATGCCCCCTGCACAGCACCGTCCAACAACCGCCAAACCTGCGGGTAACGCAGCGCCTCAGCCTGGCAAAGTCAAGCAGTTCTCCCCCCGCATCGCCACCTCCTCTCCGTCGCCTAGGCTCCCCCCTGTAGGTCGGGGCGTACAGCAGAATTCTATCCTCTCCACCAATCCCTATCTTTTGACGGAGTCTCCGCTGGATGAGCTTGTCTTGGTTCAGCAGGAAGGAATTGCGGGGCATCCCCGTCGGCAAGAATTTCTTTTCTGGAACACACTTTGACCGGGACTGAATCTCGGTGAACTTTCGGCAAGAGGAAACGTAGAAGGTGATTTGGCGGGAGTTCAACTTTATCTCGTAATCAACCAGCCTGCCCCAGCCGACCTCCAAGCCGACCTTCTTGTACGCCCCTCCGCCATGCCAAGTCTGAAGCAGCACCTGGCCCCTCCTCAGCGGAATCCACCAGGGAAACTCCGCATTAGTCACAATGTATCGTGCAGTCATGCACTCCACGACTCCCCTCAAGGTCCTGGGAGCCACAACCACTGGCTGTAGCGGCATGTCATTCCCCGCACCGCTCCTGAGCTCCCAGACAATCTTGTACTTGCTCACAAGGCCCGTGTGAACCAGATGCTCATACAGATATCTGGGGTTGCATGAGTATTGCAGACCACGGTAGGAGGAGAAGTAAATCTTGCGTCGATTCACCGGCATTATCCACAGCGCATGGAGGGCCAGCCACACCAGTCGCTTGGCTATGAGTCTCCACCATTTCCATATTTTTCCTCCGTGTACCCGAATCTCTGCATGTTTATGATGTATATTCATTCCGTATCCTTCTACGCCATTTCAAAACAGCCATTCCCCTGATTCCTAGTACTACAGCCTCCGTTGCAAATGTCAGCAATGCTACGGATGTGAAGCCCAAGACTCCAAGAACAAGCAGGGAGACTAAGCCGAGCACATGGAACGCCGCCCCAACCATCACACTTGTGTTGGCAAGTTGAATCCTCCCCATTGCACCGAGTACAGGGTACCCAAGCAGATATGTCGGCAGGGATATGGCGATGAGGGGTAGCATTGCCCGGAGGATTGGTACAGCCTCGGCATATCCTTCCCCACAAGCAATCCGTATCGTGCTTTCTGCACAGAACCAGAGAATGACGCATCCTGCAATGACCACCGGTTCAAGTGTCCAAAGAATTCTTCCCACAAGCCTGTAGTTCTTGTTCTTTACCATATATGGATATATCGCATCCGAGACCGGCGAGATGAACGACCGGCATGTAGAAGCCAAGGTATTCGCAACTCCGTATTGCCCGACAGCTGCCCCGCTGCAATTCAATCCAAGTACCACTGTATTCAGCGTGGTGTAGAATGAAACGGACACTCTCGAGAGGAAAAAAGCGGAGGATGCCGCCAGGCGCTGGAAGATATCCCGAAAGGACACCACTGCCCTTTGCAAGTATCGCCTCCGGTAAATTTCTGCCCAGGTCAACACGACGGAGACAAGGTTCCCAGCAACGGCTGCGAGAGGGACATACAGGTAGTCTCCAGCATCTCTTACCAGAACAAGTACTGCCACTGTGTACGCTGCTTTGGAAAGCAGTACCCGATACGCCAGTATCTTCATGTTTTCTGTGCCTCTGAAGAGAAAATCTGGCAGGAGGGTGGAGAGGACGACACCGATAAATGAGTATATGAAGAATAGAGAATGAGGTTTGAATGCCTCATGGAACATGCACAGAAAAGACAGGACCCCGGCACAAACAACGACAAGCATGATTTTGCTAGATAGAACGCTCATCGTGATAATCCACAACCGCTCCTTGTCATGTCTATACTGGGAGCATTCGTTTGTCGCCGAGAACAAAAAACCGAATTCTGTAATCATGGCGAAGTATTGCATCACTGCATTGCTAAATACAACTACACCATACCTCTCCATCCCCAAAACCCGAGTCAAATACGGGAAGGTCAGCAAGGGAAACACATATCTGCTAATCCGCATCAGATAGAGGAAGAGGGTATTCTTTGCTAGATTTTTCTCATTGGCTCGCATCGGCATACTCCAATTCTCTTTGCTTCAGGTACCCACCTCGCCCACTAGCACCCCTGCCTCCAGGACCCACCTCGCCCAGTGGCGCCCCGCCCACTGGAACCGGGAGCCTAAAAGAAACCTGTTCGCCGCCGGATCCATGGGCCACACGCCCCTCGTGGATCTCCGTCTTGCAGGAACGCCCCAAAGGAGGCTCCCGCCACGGCTGCCTGTCACTCACACCGGATTCAGGGCCGGCTCAAACCCAGCCCTCCAGGGGCTCGACCTCCTCGTACAAAAGGTCGAATTTCTTCCCGTCAGGGCTCAGGCTGGAAACCACCGTAATCCGCCTCTTCTTCTTGTTCACCTTGTACACGCTGCCCTCAAGCCCCACCATGGGCCCGGAAATGGCCCGAATCCGCCTCCCCGGAAGGAAGGCCACACGGGAGATGCCGAAGCACTCGCCGTGGCCCATAAAAAGCTTCAGCTCCTCCAGGGCGGCCCCGCGGATGGCCTGCGGGCGGTCGTTGGCGGGCAGGAGGTGGCAGAAGTTCCGCACAGCCTTTACAAGACCAATGACCTCCGCACTCAGCTCCTCCACCTGCAAGAACAGGTAGCCGGGAAACAGCGGGGCGTCTATGATTCCTTCCCGCCCGCGGCTGAACTTCCGCTGGAAAAAGTACAGCCGTCCCTCAATCCCGCAGGCGGCAAGGGCCGCACCCGCTCGCTCCTTGAACTCGGCCTCGCAGCCAGTCCTCACCATCAGGCAGTACCACTCCACAGCCACCCCTCCGGCAGAAATCCCCGCCCGTCCGGGCCGAAACACCGTGACGGGGGGAATGTTTTAACATAAAAATATTTGCGTTTCCATTATATAACATATATATTTTTATATTGTCAATAGAAGAGCATAAATATTTTGATACTATGGCCTATGGGTTTCAGAGAAAATGTGCGGGATGAAATTGCATACAAGGGTTTGCAGCTAAAGGAAGTAGCCGCCAGGGTGGGAATTTCCTATGGTTCCTTCCTATCTTATGTGGATGCCCGGGCCGTCCTTCCCAATGCGGAGGTGGCTGTCAAAATCGCACAGGCCCTGGATGTTTCCGTAGAGTATCTGGTGACAGGACGCCATCCGGCCACTGTGCCAGCCCCGCAAAGCATCGACTTGTACAGGAACCTCATCAAGGAGCTGAACGGATTGTCGGAGGAAGGATGGCACAAGCTGGAGCCTCTGTTCATTGCCATGATACAACAGGAAAAAAAGACGGAATTGAAAAAAAACGAGGTGCAGGTTTCGACTGGTTAGAACAAGGTAAAGACGGACTGCCTCCTGCGGAACGAGGATTGGCACAACCCCCCGCCCCCTTTTCCATTTAATCCCCCTGTGTTATACTCCACGGTATGGGAAACACAACCAAAAAATCAAGTGGAAAAAAATCTTCTTCCAAAAAAGCATCCTCTCCCAAGGCAGGCAGAAGGCCCCGGAAGAAATCTTCTGGTCTTGTCGCCCTCATCTGTGTCATCGTCATTGCGGCGGCCCTGCTCTACCTCTTCGGCCCCAGGGAAACGGTCAGCACCCTGGTCTATGACTACACGGGCATTGTCCTCCCGGAGACATTACCCTGGGAGCATCGGGGCGAGGTGGCAAACGACCCAATCTCTGGGATACATGCTGCCCCACAGCTCTCTGGAAACTTGCCTACAGGACTGGAAATTCCCCGCTGCGCCCACACCTCCGACAGCCACGAGGTTCATCAGTACGCTGGATTCAGCCTGTGCTACCGGGAAAACTACGAGCAGGCCGAGTGGGTTGCCTACGAGATAAACACTGCGGAACTGGTAAAGGAAGCCAACCGTACCGACGACTTCCGTCCCGACCCCAACATCTCCACCGGCTCCGCCACCCTTGCCGACTACAGGGGCTCCGGCTACGACCGTGGCCATCTGGCCCCTGCGGCGGACCTCGCCTACAGCACGGAGACCATGAGCGAGTCCTTCTACATGAGCAACATGAGTCCCCAGGTAGGAGGCTTCAACCGAGGTGTCTGGAAGGAGCTGGAAGCACAGGTTCGCCAGTGGGCAGAGGAGTTCGGCAGCGTCTACGTCATCAGCGGCCCGGTGCTGAACAAGGCCGAATATCCTACCATCGGAGAAAACCAGGTAGCCGTTCCCGAATACTACTACAAGGTGCTCTTTGCCCCGCAGGGACGGGAGGGTACTCCTGAGATGATTGGCTTTCTGATGGCAAACCAGAAGACAGAGGAGGACTACCTCACCTTCGCCGTCTCCGTGGACGAGATTGAGACTCTCACCGGACTTGACTTCTTCTATAATATGGAGGATGATGCCGAATCAGTCCTAGAGTCAAAAATCAACCTCCCGTCCTGGCAGGATCAAAACTAGGACGCAAGAGCAGGTCATGGAACAAAAAACTCCCGGTACGCCACTACAAGACTCCCCTAGGACCATTGACGCTGGTTCCCCCACACCGACCACCAAACTGCGGCTGGGAGGATTCAGGCCGCTGAAGCGTCCGCTCCCCATAGAGGCTGGGCGGACGACACCTAGAAAGCCATCGGGAAGGAGTCCAAGCCACAGCCACATCTGCCAGCACACCAATTGCACCCGCTGCCAGGAGCGACATCCCAGTCAGCAGGCTAACCATGTGTGCTGCACTAAGATACAGAATCTTTCCGTCAGGGCCGGCAGCCGCATCATCTTGGACAATGTGAGCCTCCACATTCACTGCGGAGAGCTTACTGCCATCATCGGCCGCAACGGGGCGGGAAAGACCACCTTCTTCCGAACCCTGCTGGGCGAGGTTCCCCACAGTGGCGAAATTCATTTTATGAAGGACGGCTGCACCTGTACCTCTACCCCACGGTTCGGCTATGTGCCACAACAGCTGGCGGTGGAGGCCAACAGCCCCATCTCCGTCAGCGACCTGGTGCTGGCAAGCCTTTCCCGCCGCCCCGTGTGGCTGCCCCGCAGGAAAAAGGATTTGGAGCTGGTGGAGCAGGTCCTTTCCGTCACCAAGGTGGCAGCCCTGGCAAAGAGCCGTGTTTGTGACCTTTCCGGCGGGGAAATCCAGCGGATATTGCTGGCTCTGGCAATCCATCCGGTGCCGGACATCCTGCTGCTGGACGAGCCAGTCTCCGGGGTGGACCGGGCGGGCCTGTCCCTGTTCTACCAGCTGGTGTCGGACCTGCGCCACACCCATGACATCACCATCCTGCTGATTTCCCATGACCTGGATCTAGTGGCCCGCCATGCCGACAAGGTGGTCCTGCTAGACAAGAAGATTGCGGAGGACGGGCCTCCTGCCCAAGTGTATCAAACGCAGTCTTTTCGGGAAATCTTCGGGGAGTCAGGAGGACTGCGAGTATGAGCCTATGGTATTCCATCATAGAAGCCATCCTGCCCTTCCGCTGGCTGGAGCCAAACTTTATGAAGAACGCCTTCCTAGCAGTGCTGGTAGCCGCTCCGCTCTTTGGGGTACTGGGAAGCTTTGTAGTGTCCAACAGGATGTCCTTCTTTTCTGATGCAATCGGTCACTCCGCCCTCACCGGCATCGCCTTCGGGGTGCTGCTGGGAATCAGGGAGCCTATGGTGGCGATGGTGGGCTTCAGTCTGATTCTGGGCTTTGCCATCATCACGGTAAAGACCAGGGGGAAGAGCTCCGCCGACACCATCATCGGTGTCTTCTCTTCCACCTCCGTGGCGCTGGGCATCGTGCTGCTTTCCGCCACGGGGAACTTCGCCCGCTACCAAAAGTACCTCATCGGAGACATCCTGAGCATAACTCCGCAGGAGATACTGCTCCTAGCGGTGGTGGCATTGGTAGTGGCAGCGGTGTGGATTTTTCTCTCCAACAGGATGCTTTTAACCAACCTCCACCGCACACTGGCAAAGAGCCGTGGCATCCATGTCTTTGCCACCGAGCTGGTCTTTGCCCTGCTGACCGCCCTCATCGTCACCATCTCCATCCGCTGGACCGGCCTACTCATCATCAACGCATTGCTAGTGCTTCCCGCTGCCGCCGCCCGATTCATCACCCGTAGTACCAAAGGCTACCTGCTGGCGGCTGTGGTAATTTCGATGCTGTCCTCGGTGGTGGGCCTCGCCCTCTCCTACCATCTGGGCTCCGCCTCTGGAGCCACCATCGTGCTGGTAAACGCTGTCCTCTTCCTGGCCTGCCTAGTGGTGGGAACAGCGAGTGCCAAAAGATAGACCATTCCCAGCTCTGTATTGCTCTCCTTTGGAACAGTACTCACCACCGACTTTAACAAGGACAAGCACGCCGTAGCTGAATTCCTCCAGAGCAATGGCTACCGTTTTGGGTATGGCTCCTTTTGGAATGCAAACGTCTTCAGCTACCTCAGCAACGGCAGCCTTGAGGTGGCTCATTTTTTCCGGGCTAGGAGGAGCGAGGTTGATTGGGTTGAGTACGTCACCAATTCCATCAGGCCAGATCGCTGGATTTCCGACCGATGGCTCACGCCCGAAAGATATTATCAAGATGACGCTGGAGGGGGAGAAAAGGTCTTCTTTTTGGTGACACAGGATGAGTACAATGCCGTACCCGACGCGGCTGTCTTTGCAAATGGACAGCTAGTATACAACGATGAATTCTACCGTGTATACGAATACGCTAACAATGATGCCTTCAAACAGTCGTTCCTACCTAAACTCCCCCAATCGAATTGATGTGGGTAATGGCGGCGGCATGGTGGGGCTTGGGCACGACATGCAACATTATCGTCTGGCAAAAACAAAAGTACATTGATGAGGTTATTGATTTTGTCGAATTCCTCACCATCAAATCAAGTCGGTTGCAAGGCAGCCAAGGCCAGGAAAAACCTTCCACCAGAATTGCGGGCATTGCAAAGGATCCCGATTTCTTTATGGCTTCCGATTTTGACGAGCCACTTGATGACTTTGAGGATTATATGTGATGGAGGGGTATCTATCGGGAGTTTTGCGTGCAAGAAGCCTTTATAAATCTCCCCGTGACGGAGGAAGATTTTGACACCATCAAGACGCTCCCTCTCATCCACCAGGATCCATTCGACAGACTCCTGATTGCCCAGGCAAAAAATTCAAACCTGACATTCATTACAAAAGATATGCTCATTCACCGCTATGACATACGAACCTTATGGTAGCCTTGGCTTCTCCTCTCCCCTAACCGAATTGATGTGGGTAATGGCGGCGGCAAGGGCATCGGCGGCATGGTCGGGCTTGGGCACTGACTCCATTCCCAGCAAAAGCCGCACAAACTCCTGCACCCCCGCCTTGCCGGAGGAGCCGAGTCCTGTCACTGCCTGCTTGATGTTGTTCGGTGTGTACTCTCCCAGCGGGATGCAGTGCTGGGCAAGGCAGAGGGTTACCACGCCACGGGCTTCCGCCACGGACATGGCACTGGACACATTCCTGGCAAAGTACAGGGTTTCCATGGCGGCCTCGGCGGGGCGAAATTCCTCTACGATGGCGGTGAGATGTGAATAGATTTTCAGCAGACGCTGGCCGTGGGGCTCGTCCGCCTTTGTGGAAATGAGGCCGTACTGCACCAGCTGATAGCGACTGCCAACAAAATCCACAATGCCGTAGCCAGTGGAGGCAAGGCCAGGGTCAATTCCCAGCACACGTCGGGGCTTTCCGAAAGACATAAAAAAACCGGAGCCTTCCGCTCCGGCCTTGTCAAGTGGACTACTCGGCACCGAAACCTTCCGGGAAGTCGGCGTTGGTGTATACGTTCTGCACGTCGTCATCTTCTTCCAAACGGTCGATGAGCTTTTGCAGTTTGGTGGCAGTCTCATTGTCCACGGTGGAATACATGTCGGGAACCATGGCCACCTCAGCGGACACGGACTCGTACCCCTTACCCTGCAGAACCTCCAGCACACTCTCAAAGGAGGCAGGGTCGGTGGTGACAGTGATGATGCCGTCCTCGCTCACAATGTCGTCAGCACCAGCCTCCAGAGCCACGTCCATCACCTCATCCTCACTCACCACCTCGGCATCGTACTCAATGACCCCCTTGCGATTGAACATGTAGGCCACAGAACCAGTGGCACCCAGATTTCCACCGCTCTTGGAAAAGATGTTGCGGACGTTTGCGGCAGCTCTGTTGTTGTTGTCAGTGAGAACCTCAACCAGGATTGCAACTCCACCGGGACCGTATCCCTCATAGAGCTTCTCTTCGTAGGTAGCTCCGCCCAACTCGCCGGTACCCTTCTTGATGGCCCGCTCGATGTTGTCCTTGGGCATGTTGGCGGCACGAGCCTTGAGGATGGCAGTGCGGAGCCGGGGATTGGCGGCAGGGTCTCCACCACCCATGCGGGCGGCAATGGAGATTTCCTTTATGAATTTTGTAAACAACTGGCCACGCTTGGCGTCTGCGGCACCCTTGGCGTGCTTGATGGTGGCCCACTTACTATGTCCTGACATGGGAACTCCTTATTCGTAGATGCTTTTTCAAAAAAAATTACGTATCTATTATACCTATAGGAAAAAACATGTCAAGGGACGGGAAATTTTGCAAGAATCTTCCATCCCTTTACCTTCCTTGCACAAAGCAAGCCTTTGGTATATCATCAGGGTGATGACTGCCGCCGAAAAAAAACAGCTCCATTTCCTGCTCCGAACCATTTCTGCCTGGCCCCAGGGCTATCCCTCCCCTGGATTCGATGGCACTCCTCCCGAATTCCAAGATGACCCGATAAATAGTATATCCAATCGGGTCATCCCCGACCCGACAAACAGTATATCAAATCAGGTCATCCCCGATCTGGCGACTGTAATACCGAATCAGGGGCCGGGGGCGGCTCCCACCCAGCAGGACTTGGCACATAGGCAGGAGGCCATCGGACGGCTGGAGGCCCAAATCCGACAGTGCCAGCGCTGCAAGCTCTGCAAGGGCAGGAAGCAAGCCGTACCAGGAACCGGCGTACTGAATCCGGCAGTGCTGGTGATTGGCGAGGGGCCGGGAGCCGACGAGGATACGCAGGGACTGCCCTTTGTGGGGGTGGCAGGCCAGCTACTGGACAAGATGCTGGCGGCCATCAACCTGTCCCGGCATTCAAACTGCTACATCGCCAACATCGTCAAGTGTCGCCCGCCAAAGAACCGTGACCCGGAACCAGAGGAAAGCGATGCCTGCCGCTCCTATCTGGAGGCCCAGATTGCCATCCTCAAGCCCGCAATGATTCTGGCAGTTGGACGCATCGCCATCCAAAATCTGCTGGGCACCAACCAAGGAATCGGACAGCTGCGAGGACGCTTCCTTGACTACAATTCCATCCCGCTGATGGCAACCTACCATCCCAGCGCCCTGCTACGCAACCAGGATTTAAAGCGGCCAGCCTGGGAGGACCTCAAGCTTTTCAAAGAACACCTGACCCAAGTCGTCCCCGACTACGATCATACCTTCCTGCAGCGCTCAGGCCAGGCCGATGGCAGTGGGGGGCGGTAAGTGTCCTGCGCCGAGCCCCATTCGCCACTGCCTCTCTACATCGAAACACTGGTGAATGTCCCCCTCCCCCAAAGCTTTACCTACAGCTGCCCACCGGAGCTGGCAGATAAGGTGGCGGTGGGAAAGCGGGTAGAGGTTCGGTTCGGCAACCGACGGATGACTGCCTTTACAGTGGCCCTCCACAAAAGCCTGCCAGAAAACCTTGGGATTCCAGTTGAAAAGATAAAGCCCATCCTGAAGGTGCTGGATGACCAGCCAACCTTTACCCAAGAGCACATCGACCTAGCCCGCTGGATGGCCCGCTACTACCTCTGCACCCAGGGAGAGGCACTGGCAATTATGATTCCATCCGGGCGTCGGGAGACTGAGGGGCCGAATCTTTCATTGGGAGACGGGGGCCTTGAATTCCAGCCACAGGCTCTGTCTACAGAGCAGCAGGAGGCGGTGGATGCCATCTGCCAGTCAAGTGGCATCCACTATCTTTACGGCCCCACTGGTAGCGGCAAAACAGAGGTCTTCCTCTCCGTGGCTGACCGAGTTCTGGCACAGGGAAGGGGTGTCATCTATCTGGTGCCGGAAATCAGTCTAACCCATCAGGTAGTGGATTCGGTGGTGCAGCGCTTTGGCGACACGGTTGCCATCCTCCATTCCAACCTGACTCCCAGCCAAAGGCTCAAGGAATGGGGACGCATCCTCAGAAACAAAGCCCGCATCGTCATCGGGGTACGCAGTGCCGTCTTTGCTCCGGTTCCCGACCTGGGCCTCATCATCATCGACGAGGAGCATGACGGCTCCTACAAGTCCGGCACCACCCCACGCTACCATGCCCGGCAGGTGGCTATGTACCGCTGTGGCCAGGCTGGAATCCCGCTGGTGATGGGAAGCGCAACCCCATCGGTGGAGGCATGGTACCTGATGGAGACGGGCCGATTTCAAAAACACCAGCTCACCGCACGACTTGCCGGGGGCAAGGAGCCGGAAATCCAGTGCGTGGACCTGAGCCGCAACAGGGACGGTGGCTGCATCTCGCCGGTGCTGGCAGAGGAAATCAGGGCCACCCTCAAGGAGGGTCGCCAGACCATACTCTTTCTGAACCGCCGGGGCTTTACCCACTTCTTCCGCTGCAATCTCTGCGACTACCAGCTAAAGTGCAAAAACTGCTCTGTAGCCCTCACCTACCACAAGTCCCAGGGACGGCTGCGCTGTCACTACTGTGGCTGGACCATGGCTCCACCCACCATCTGCCCCCACTGCGGCTCACTGGATGTGGGCTATTCTGGCTTCGGCACCGAATTCATCGAGGCAGAGACGGCGGCTAAATTTCCTGGAGCCAGAATCAGCCGCATCGACACCGACAGCATTACCAGGAAGGGGCAGCTACAGGAAAAAATCAGGGATTTTCGTCGGGGCGACATCGACATCCTGCTGGGCACTCAGATGGTGGCCAAGGGACTGAATTTTCCCAACCTCAAGCTGGTGGGAGTGGTGATGGCCGACATGGGACTGAATATGCCTGACTTTCGCTCGGCGGAGCGAACCTTCTCACTCATCACCCAAGTGGCAGGAAGGGCGGGCCGGTTCTTTCCCGACGGCAAGGTGATTGTCCAAAGCTTTAGTCCAAACCGGGAGGCCATCGCCTATGCCTGCAAGTCCGACGTGGCCGGCTTCTACCGACAGGAAGTCCAGCAGCGGGAGCTACTCGGCTTCCCGCCCTTCTCACGCCTGGTGAGGCTGGTGTTCCGCTCCTCACACCAGGATGAGGCACAGGAGGCAGCCCACAGGACGGCGAAAATACTGTTCAATGAAATAAAAGGCCACGGACTGTTGGTAGATCTGCTGGGCCCCTCGGAATGTCCCCTGGCTATGATTGCGGCAAACCACCGCTGGCAGGTCATGCTGCGGGCAAAGGAAATCGCCCCCCTCCAACGACTTTGCCAGAGGATTGTCTATGGACACAAGACCCCAAAGGTCTACATTGAAGTGGACGTAGACCCAATCAATTTACTGTAGTCCGCCCGGACGTGAACCCAGTCAATCTGCTGTAGTCCGCCTGGATTTGAAAGACTGGAAACACTCCCTCAGTCTGAAAGAACCTTCCACCTTGCAAACAGAAGCAGGGAATCTTCCACTGGTAACGAAAAGTCACATTCCTTTTTGAACGAGCCATCCTCATACCATCCCAAGAAGCGCAGCCCGTCCTGGCTGGGAGCAATCTGTTCCAGGGGAAGTCCTGCTGGAACCACAAGCTGCTGGTCCACAGTATCCAAGTCGCCATCCTTTTCAAGCCTGATGGTGTACATGGTCATTCCCTCACTCAAAGTGCCGTCGTAACCCGCTGTTCGAAAGACAAAACTGGCAGGAAAATCCTGCTCAAGGACAAGGGAAAAAGACCTTGCCTCTCTTTCTATCATGCAAGGCTCCTTGGAAACAGTCCCGTCTGCGCCTTTCCAAGTCAATTCGATGTGGGAAAAATCTTCCTTCGGAGGCGACGTCCATCTAAAATCAATCCTGTCAGAAAGGACTATTGCCTGGAGGTTGTCCACCTCGTCATAGGACTCAGTGTTGGTGGAAACCCCGGTGACGATACCATCGCTTGCCTGCCCTGCCGAGTCAACTAGCTGGACACTCAACCTGTATTCACCGGAATTCCTCTCGATATTTTCGAATCGGAAGGTATATGCCTCTAAGTCGGCCATGGCCTCCTGCTGACTCCCGGCTCCTTCCAAAAATATCCTGAGATGACGTACATCCTGAACATAGGGATGGCTCCAGGTTACAAGGATTGCCTCATCCTCAAGATTGAAGAGGGCCTGCACATTTCTCGCCTCGCCCACCTCGGCAGGAGTCTGCCAGAGGGCAGTTAAGGCCACATCATCCTCTACAACCAGGGGAAAGGACACCGGCAGGTCGGTCATATCCACAGCCCAGCCAGCAAAGGCATAGCCTTCCTTGACCGGCTCAGGCAAGTCGGAAAGATTACAATGCGTGTCCGGCTGAAAATACAGGCTGCGCTCAGCACTCGTTGTGCCGTCAAAAATTCCGCCCTGGGCATCCAATGCAATTTCCAAGAACTCAATCCCAGAAAGCAGCGAGGGTCCCCGGACGCTCTCCATATCCTTGGCGTACAGTTCCACAGCCCGCCCCTGTCCAACCTGCAATCTATACAAATCATAGAGCCGTCCGTCGCCGTCGGTGATGGTTGCACCTGCAGAGCATTCCCGTGGAGTGTAGGCCCGGCCGTTCAGCACAAAGCTCGCCGCACAATCAGGCTCCCGTTCCGACGCTCCGCCATGCATCGTCATTCCCTGGGGCCAGGCCCAAAAGATATACCCGTCCTTGGCCACATCCCCTGTGCCAGAGACAACATCCCATTTCTGATTGGTGACGCAGGTAAAATTTCCGTCATCGCCAACCACAACTCCCAGGGGAGTGGTGGGAGGAGTATTGTAGCGGAGGGTAATCGAACGGCTTTGAATCCCAATCCGATTTTTGTTGCTGTCCATGGGTACAAAGGCGACGGTAAAGTCCGTGTGCTCAAGCTCCCGTCCTGCTGGAGCAAGGGCCACCTGCATGATGCGGGAATCCCCCTGAACCACGGAGGCAAGGGGCTGGATAGCCCTGGACACCTGCATAAAGTTGACCGCAGCTCCCGCCACACCGATGGTAGCGTCAAGCTCGATGTTGCCGGGATTGTTGATGTACGCTGTAATCAGTATGCGGGAATCGGTGGGAACGCAGTCAAAGCCAAAGTCGTTTCGCTGCTGATAGTCCACTGTCAGCTCAATCTGCTCCACATTGACCCCATCCAGTCCCTTGGCCTCAACCTTCAGGTTCTCGCCATACATTTCGCATCCAGCAAGAAAAAACATGAGGACAGAAAAGAGACTGACCACGAACAAATAGAGAAAATTCACTGTGAACAGAGGAGGCCCGTATCCTTTCATAATCGAAACGCCTTTCCTTACTCCGAACAAAAAAAACTCTCCCACCATACCCCTTATATTAGCATAAATTGATTGTTATTGACAAGTTTAGGACTCTAGAGAGCGGGACAGCGTCTAATCAATGGCGGCGGGAGCCACAAAAATTCACATGCCACAAAAACAATCCTTGAGGCGGTGCGGTGGGCCCAGCCAGGCTCCTGTCCTTTTTCTCCAAAACCTCTTTAAAGAATTCGGCATCCTTTCCCAATTTTTCATAGTGAATCAATGAGCCAACGATGGAACGCACCATCTTCCACAAAAAGGCGTTGGCAACAATCTCAAAGACAAGCTGATTGCCCTGCGGATAAAAGACGGCGGACTCCAGATACCGGTGCTTCGAGGGGCTCAGATCTGCGGCGGCGGCAAAGGTTGTGCAGTCAATCTCGCCTTGGAGACAGGAGGCCATGGCATTCAGCTTTCCCACCGAGGGACGATGGCGAAGTGGCCAGGTGTAGGGCATGAGATGGGCAGGCGGAGTGAGACCGGGATACAGAAAATAGCGGTAGCTCCTTGACACGGCAGAAAACCGTGCGTGGAAGTCCGCAGGAACGAGGCGGGCAGCGTTGACACGAATATCCTTGGGAAGGAGGCTGTTGAGGGCAGGAATATATTTTTCTGCCGCCATGGACTTGATGGGGGAAAAGAAGTTCACTGCCTGACCATAGGCATGGACACCAGAATCAGTGCGCCCGGATCCAATGACTGGAACCGGAGCCTTTGCCAACCGCTCCAGCGCCCGCTCCAACTCTCCCTGCACGGTGCGAACCGGTCTTCCCGCATCGGCCCTGTCCTGTTTCTGCCAGCCGCAGAAATGCGTTCCGTCATAGGAGATGGTAAGATGAATGTTCCTTCTGGCGGAAGAATCCTCCACCAAGGATTCAGAATCCTCTGCGGGCAGGACAGTCATCCCGGTGACTACTCCTCGTCCTCATCATCAAGAAAATCAATCTCGGAAGCCTCCTTCAGCTCCTTGGCGATATTTTCGTAAAGATTCCGGGAGTGCTCCAACAGGGGGCCTGGCTTTGCCTTCGATGCCTTTCCCAAACCGAAGATCCGCGCAATAGCCCGTTTTTTTTCATCAAGCTTTTTGAGTCGGGCGGGAATATCTTCTTTCTGGCCATATTTATACTCAAGCAGACCAGACAGATAGATTACCCCGTCATAGCCATAATTCTTGTCGATGTCCGGCCCGAAATTCCCCATGTCCGCAATAATTTCCACCCCCTTGGCCTCGTACTCCAGGGCAAGGGGATAGAAAAACATGGCCTTCCGGTAAAACACCTGCTGGATGTAGTCATAGTTCCTGCCTGGCATCAGCTTATGGAGATAGCCGCAGAGCCAGGCCAGCCGCAGGGAGACAAGGCCCTTTTTCAAAGTGGGGGAATAAGACTTTGGCATGTGCTCGTAGGTCAGCAAGGCCAGGTAATACATGGCGGCCCCGTCAAAGACAGTTCGCTCCCGATTCAGGTTATAGTGGGGAAAGATGGTGGAGACAGCCTTTCTCCGCTCCTCGTCCCGATCCAGAAGCTCGGCGGCATCCGCAGAGGACAGCGACTTAAAGTCATTCCAAAACAAGGCGGTATGGCAGTTGGGACAGGCTCCAACAGAATAAATCAAGGGGTAAATCTGTCCATATTTTGCCGACGGCTCAAAGATACGGTGAAGCTCGTCAGTGAGGTCTCCGGCAATCATGCGTCCGCTACCACTCAGCATCTCCTCTCTGGGGAAGGGCTTGCTGCAAACACAGCAGGTTGTCTTCTCCTTGGTATAAAAAGAAATTGCAGGTTTCTTTCCCTTACTCACATTTTTTTTGCTCATTCCCAGCATATTTTTCCTCCGAAGCGGCAGCCTCAGCCCCGGCTTCTAAAATTACATAGGCAAGGCCATAATTCCCATCATGGCTCAAAGACAGGTGACTGGTGGTGGCCCCCGAATCCCGAAAGAGTTTTTCTGCAGTTCCTGTCAGGCACAGCGAGGGCTTCCCAATGCCGTCCTGACTTACCTGGATGTCCTTCAGCACCATATTCCGCAGCCCGCAGCCAAGGGCCTTTCCAAAGGCCTCCTTTGCAGCAAAGCGCACTGCCAGGGCCTGGGCAAGGTCTCTCCTGCCTTCAAGGGCTGCCAGCTCCGCATCCGCAAAAAAGCGCCTGGATAGGGCGGGATTTTCCACCCAGGGAAGGAAACGGTCTATCCGAACCATATCAACCCCAATTCCTACAATCACGGCAAACCCATCCTTGTGATAGTATCGGCACAAAGGAGGGGCGAAAAGAGGAAAATCATGGTGTCTGCCCGCCTTCCACCACCTCCTCCACCACTGGCACCTCTTCTTCCTCTACGATCAGTCCCTCCTCCGGGACAGCTGTGGCAGGAACGACAGAAACTGTCGCCACCCTGTCGCTTTGGGAAACCAGCCGTATTCCATTCGGCAAAACCACCTCCACCAGAAGCTCATAGGTTCCTGGCTCATTGATGGCAGAGCAGTCCAGACGGACTGTCTGCTGACCGGGGACAAAGGCGTCCAGCTGGCCTGGATTTCCTGTGAGGGTGAGGTCTATGGTTTTGGGTTCCACCTGGGCTATAAAGGAAGGATCCATCTGGGAAAGATAAATCCCTTGTCCCGCAATCCTCCGTGTCACCACAATGGGCTTTATGTCCACGGCCACCGTCACCGTCTCCTCATTATAGGTTATGAGGCTGCTGTCCTGTCTGACTTTCACAGCCTGGGTAAAGGAACTGGTCTTTCCGTCAACCGGCACTGCATCCGTTGACACGGTGGCCAGAGACTGCACCACAGGCTCGGCTCCGGATACCCCGGTTGTGGAAGGCTCCACCCGTATATCAACAATTTCATATCCAGCGGCAGGAATTCCCTGGATGGAGGGAATGAGCGGAACCTGCACAGTGGACTTTAAGGCGATGGCCACCTTCACGTCATCCACCTCCAGTTCCACCGGGATTTCCAAAATGTCTGGAGCCAGGTCAAGCTGGACGGGAATCTTGTAGGTTCCTGGCTCCGTGTAGTAGTCCAGGTTCAGATGGGCGGAAACATTCTGGTTGGAAATTTTGGACAGATCCTCCTGCCTTCCCCTGAGCGACACCTTGACGTGGGAGGGCGTGATTCCGGCCGGCAGCATGGTTCCCTGAGCGGAAACCTGCAAGGGGACAACCAGCATATCGTCCTTCAAGGGCTCGATATAACGGAAATAATAGATAAAGACCGCCAGCACAAAGCAGATGAGCTTGACAACCAAATTTCTGCGGGCAACCTTGTACAGGTCACTTATCTTCATGGACATCCTCCTGACTCCGCCCGACCTTCTGCTCCACATCCTCCACAGGAGCGAAATTCTCATCGGTGAGGTCCAACCGGTCCTCCAGCATCTTACGAACCTGCTCCAAGGACAGGTCATAGTACAGGCGGGACTCACAGGCTATGCTCAAGGCACCAGTCTCCTCGGAAACCACCAGGATGATGGCATCGGTCTGCTCAGAAAGCCCCAGGGCAGCCCGATGCCGTGTTCCAAAGGTCTTTTCTATGTCGTACTGCTCCGACACGGGCAGGAAGCAGCCGGCGGCAATAATCTTCCCTCCTCGAATCACCACCGCCCCGTCATGGAGCTTGGTGTCAAACTCAAAGATGGTGCTCAAAAGTGAGGAGGTTATTAGGGCGTTGAGAACGGTTCCAGAGTCAATGATTCCCTGAACATCCGTCTTGCCCGCAAAGACCACCAGCATTCCCCGCCGTCTTTGGGACAGTTCCTCCGCAGCAGTCAGAACGGAGTCAACGTGCATGTGCTTTTTCTTCTTGCTGGGCCGCCACTCCGCCTGAGCGAGCCGCAGCACTATCTTGCGAATCTCCGGCTGGAACACAACAAAAAAGCTGACGAGGAGGCTGGGGCCCAAGGCACTCAAAATCCACAGGAGCATGTCCAGCTGCAAAATGGTGGCTATAGCATAGGCAACACCCAATATGAGCACAACCCGCAGCAATTGCAGGCCGTTTGTCTTTACCAAAACCCCATAAATCTTGTACAGGATAAAGGTCAAAAGACAAATGTCAAGGGCAATCTTAACAGGCTCGTAAACATTACTTAGAATTGACACTGCACTCACGTTTCAAGCTCCCATAAACCGACAGCATATCCCTTGTGGCGGCCACATCGTGGACTCTCAAGACGGTGGCTCCCTTGGACACCGCAATCATATTTGCCTCGATGGTTCCGGCCAGCCGCTGGTGAGGCGCAGGCAAGTCCTCCCCAGAAACACTCCCCGACAAGCCGGTTCCAGAAGTCTTTGTGACGACCCTCTGGCAGGCAATCATCTGGGCCACAAAGGTCTTGCGGGAAAGCCCCATAACCACGGGATAACGTCCGCCACACAATCTGCCGCATTGCTCCACAAGCCCACGATTCGCCTCAAAATCCTTCCCGAACCCAATACCGGGATCTATCCATATTCTATCGGAGTGCAGTCCCAAAGACAAGGCCAGCTCCACCCGATGCCGCAGGTAGGTGTCAACCTCCGAAAAGGCATCGCCATAGGAAGCTGTCCGCTGCATGGTGGCAGGAATCCCCCGCTTGTGCATGAGTACCACAGAAATCCCCTGGGCTGCGGCAAAGGCTCCCAGGGCCATATCATCCTCCAAGGCGGAAATGTCGTTGAGGATGTTAGCCCCAGCCTGCCAAGCGGCCTCCATCACCACCTTCTTTCTGGTGTCCACGGAGAGAGGGATGGAGCTATGGCGGCGAATCTCCTCTATCACCGGGATGAGGCGGCGCAGCTCCTCGCCTTCTTCTATATAATTGGAGCCTGGACGGGTGGACTCAGCACCCACATCGATGATGTCCGCTCCCTCCTCTGCCAGCTGCAGGGCAAGCTCGGCTGCCTGATGGCCGCTTCCACGGCTTTCCTGCCAGAAGGAATCGGGGGTGCAATTGACAATCCCCATCACCAAGGCAGGCAGGGGTGTGGACACAAAAAACCTTTTTCCCGCTACATCAGAAAGGGGCAGCCTCACCAAAACCCTGTCCTCCACAGACGCCTTCCTCAGATTGATTCCAAATCCCTGTCCAGCAAGCTTCCGGCTGACAAAGCCAGGGAGCTGGAATCCAAAGCGCAATCCTCCAGAATTTCACCTCGCTTACCCTGAGCCAGAAAATTATCCGGCAGGGCATGGATGGCCATCCTCTTGTCAGGATAATGCCGTGCTACCAGCAGCTCCAACTCCTGGCTGATTCCACCGTGCAGGACTCCATCCTCCACAAAGAGGATGGCCTGATAGGGCCGAATCGTTTCAAGGAAGAATTCCTGGTCGATTGGCTTGAGAAACCGAAGATTGTATATGTCCACCAGAATGTCATGCAACACCAGATTCCGGGCGGCTGCCAGAGCTTCCGAAAAGATTCCCCCCGTACAGACAATCAACAGGGGAGCGGGCATGTCCGGCAGGGAAGCGCTTTCCGAGGCAACCACATCATGACAGCGCAACAAAACCCCCCTCCCCTCCTGGATGGGCTGGGCAAAGGCTTCCTGCTCCGAAGGACAGGAGGTCTTTGGATGACGCATTACCACAGGAGCGCCACGGTCAACTGCCCAACTGAGTGCCAGCTCAATCTCCTTGGCAGAGGCGGGTGCCATCAGAATCATATTGGGAACAGGCCGAATCAGCGCAATGTCAAAGGCCCCCTGATGGGTTTCCCCGTCGTCAGGAACTGCACCGCACCTGTCCAGCACAAAGACGGAAGGGGCGGCAGGAATGGCAATGTCATGAATCAACTGGTCTATGGCACGCTGGATAAAGGTGGAGTAGATGGCGACAACTGGCATCAGTCCAGCTGCAGAAAGCCCCCCAGCAAAGGTAACGGCGTGCTGCTCCGCTATGCCCACGTCAAAGAAACGGGAGGGATACCTGCGGGAAAAGGGAGCCAATCCCGTTCCCTTGGACATGGCCGCAGTAATAGCCACAATCCGGGGATTTCTTTCTGCCAGACCCAGCAGGGCATTGGAAAAGGCTTCGGTATAGCTCAGGGCATCATATTTTTCTACCGTACCATCAGAGGTGCAGAAGGGGCCGATACCGTGGAAGGATGCCGGGTCATTCTCCGCATAGCTGTAGCCACGCCCCTTTTTGGTCACCACGTGAACGACCACCGGGCGGCCCAATCTTTTCACCCGCCGAAACACCTCCTCCAACTCGCCCTCGTTGTGCCCGTTCAAGGGGCCCACATACTCAAATCCCAGCTCCACAAAGAGATTGTTGGGAAACAGCAGGGCCTTTACCGACCGCTTGAACCTAAAGATGAACCTGCTGAAAAGCTTGCTCAAAAAGGGCATCCGGTCCACCAGCCTGTCTATGCCAAACCGCATGGACTGATAGGAGGTGGTCATGGTAAGGCGGCTCAGATAACGGGAGAGGGAGCCGGTATTCTCGCTGATGGACATCTGGTTGTCGTTCAGCACCACAATCAGATTCTTTGAAAGCTGACCCGCATGGGACAGGGCCTCCATGGCCATCCCCCCGGTGAGGGCCCCATCACCGATGATGGCAACCACCTTTCCCTCCCGGTCTTGTAGGCTACGCCCAATCAGTAGTCCCAATCCTGACGAAACGGAGGTAGAGGCATGCCCCACGTCAAAGAAATCGTGGGGGCTCTCAACACGCTTGGTAAAGCCAGACACCCCTCCCTTCTGCCGGAGGGTATGGAAGGCGCCATAGCGTCCGGTAAGCAGCTTGTGGGTATAGCTTTGGTGTCCCACATCCCACACAAAGGCATCCTTGGGACTGTCAAAAACCCGGTGGAGGGCGATGGTAAGCTCTACCACCCCAAGATTACTGGCAAGATGACCGCCATTTTTTCCCACCACATCGATTATTGTCTTCCGTATCTCCTGCGCCAGCTGAGAAATTTCCTTTCTGTTGAGCCCCCGTATATCTGCAGGAGAATTTATCGTATGTAAAATCGTAATACAACTCCGAGTCAAGTTTATATATACAACGAAAAAGACCGCAGTTTGTGTCAGAAAACAACAAAATCCGCGGCCTTTTTCTAGTCATAAATTGAAAACACAAAAGCAGGCTTTACCCAGAACAACTACTTGTTCTTGTGCCGATTCTTTCTCAGCTTCTTCTTCCGTTTATGTGTAGCAATCTTCTGACGCTTTCTCTTCTTTCCGCAAGGCACAATGGCTCTCCTTAATGAAAACTTGTCTCATTATCCACTAAAAATATGATTACGTCAATAGGGAAAGGAAGCACAAAAAGAATTCTGTGAACTTTTGACTTTCAGACAAGGGGCAGCGGGCTTCCAAAAAAGAAACGCCCTGCCCAGAAAACCTGGACAGGACGAAGTCAACCTGTCAAACCATGATTCAAGGCAGAAGCCGGTGCACCACAGCCGCCTTGTCAGGTCTTGTTCCGATGCTCTCCATCGGTCCTACAGCTTGTACCTTCCGGTGGAGATGGTATGGCCCTGATTATATACATCGAACCAAATCTCCTTGTTGTCGGACAGGTCCAGCAAGCCGTAGAAATCTTCCAGGGAAGACACCGCCTTACCGTTGACGGCAGTGATAATATCCCCGTTTTGTAGCCGCATAGCGGCGGCGGGGGACTTGGGCTGAACGTTGGTAACAACCACGCCCTCCACCTTGTCGTCCCCCAACTCCAGCTGCTTGCGGGTGGCCTCGTTGAGGGGAGCGGCGATAAAGCCCGGCCACAACTTGGAGTTGTCGGCCACCAGCTCCTCGTTGCGGTTCTCAATCTTTACGTCAAGGGTAAGCTCCTTTCCGTCACGCAGAACCACAAACTTGGCAGTCTCTCCCACCGTCAGATCTCCCACCTCACGAACCAGCTGGTCCACAGAACGGACGTCTCGGCCGTTCAGCTTGATTACAAAGTCACCGGCCTGCATTCCCGCCTTCTGAGCGGGAGAACCGATGAAAATCTGGGATGCAAAGGCACCCACACGACGACCAACTCCCAGAGCCTCCTTGTACTCGTTGGTAATGTCCACCAGAGACACTCCCATCCAGCCGTAGGTTACTTTTCCAGTCTGGATGAAGGAATCGATGGCCTTCTTCACGTTGTTAATCGGAATCGCAAACCCCAACCCCTGGGATCCACCGGACTGGGATGCTATCCACGTATTGATTCCGATTACCTCACCGTAAATGTTTACCAGAGCACCACCGGAATTACCCTGATTGATGGCGGCGTCCGTCTGAATGAAGTCACTGATATTGCCAATTCCGTTGCCGGAGCGGCCCGTCGCGCTGACAATTCCCTGGGTTACAGAGGAATAGTAGCCCAAGGGAGTTCCCATCGCAAAGCAAATGTCTCCCGTCTGCACCGTGTCAGAGTCCCCCAGCACGGCCACGGGAATGTCCTCGTTCTTGGCATCGAAGGAGACAAGGGCAATGTCCATGCGCTCGTCCTTGCCCACCAACTTGGCCTCAAAGGTACGGTCGTCGGAGAGACGGACGGAAATCTCGTTGGCAGAGCCTGCCACATGGTTGTTGGTAAGCGCATAGTAGGTGTCACCAGTCTTTCTAACGATAACACCGGAACCAAGGCCGGACTGCTCGTATTCCCTAGTCTGGCCCTCACCACCACCATCCTCGCCGAAGAAGAAGTTAAAGGGCCAGCCCATGGAAGGAGTGGTGACAGTGCGCTTTTCCACCACGTCTATCTCCACAATACTTGGAAGCACCCCGCTGGAAACAGAGCGGAACACATTCTGCAGCGCCTCGGCCACCGCCAGGGAATCCTTGGCAATGGCCACCGCCGGGGCGGTGTCCGCAAAGGCCGTGTTCGCCGACTTTCCCTCGGAAGAGCTGCACGAAAAGGAAAACAGCAGGAAGGACAGGAGCGTAGCAGAAGCTACCCCAGCCAAGTATTTTGTACGTCGCTTCATAGAAAAACCTCCAGTAGTTCCTTGAGGATTCCGCAGGCAAGCCTTTCGGAAAACACCAAAATTGGCAGCGGACTGACCTCTGTCTAACACTACTTACTAAAAGTTACTATATTCCTAGTTAGAATACAAATTTCTTGTCAGCTACGTTACATTAGATTTAAGGAATCCTAATCCCGCCGTGTCAGAATCTCCGTTCTGTCCCGGAACACAGCAACCGTGTGCTCCTCGTGGGCGGAAAACTTGCCGTCAGCGGTCAGTACCGTCCAGCCGTCGTCGGCCAAGGTTACCTCGGGCAGCCCAAGGTTTATCATCGGCTCGATGGCCAACACCATGCCCGGCTGGATGCGGGGATTTGGCCCCCTGCCCACCACGTTTGGCACTGACGGCTCCTCGTGGACCTCAAGCCCTACTCCATGGCCACAGTACTCGTAAACCACACCGTAGCCGGCCGCCTCGGCAACGGCTGAAACGGCAGCGCCAATGTCACGGATGCGATTTCCCACCCTGCACGCCTCTATTCCTGCCGCCAAGCATTGTCGTGTCACCTCCACCAGCTTCTGGTACTCTGGCCTCACACTGCCAATCATCAGGGTCACGGCGGAATCGCTGATATAGCCGTCCAAGTCAATGCCTACATCAATGGAAACCAAATCGCCGTCCCGTATCTTCCGCTTTTTGGACGGAACTCCGTGGATAACCTCATTGTTGACTGAGACACAGGCGGCACCGGGGAAATTCTCCCTATACCAGGCGGGCTTACCACCACGAGCCTGCATGTATTCCAGGCACAGGTCATCAATGTCCTTGGTGGACATTCCAGCCACCACCTGGGGAATAACGCTCTTATACATGTCTGCCAAAAGGCGACAGGACTTTCTAATTCCCTCTATCTGAGTGTCGTTTTTGAGACGAATCATGTTTCCTCCAAAAGAATTCTTTTTAGGTGCGCCGGCACCTTGGCCCTGCCATCCAGACGCAGCCCCTCCTCCAGGCAGACCCTGGCAGTATAGGCATCACCCATGCGGAAATAGGCTCCGGCCATACGAACCAGCAGGGCGGCATCATCCTTGGGACTGAGCTCAAGCTCAAGTGCCGACTCCCAAGCATCCAGAGCCAGCTCCTCGCAGACACTTCCTTCCAGCTGATTCAACCAGATGTTCCGTGCCAAAATCAGCACCTCCGGGAAAAAATGCCGGAAATACGGACGGGCCTGTTCTAGGGTGATAATTCGGGTGATCAGCAGGGCAGCATCATAGAACTTGGACCTGAGCACCAGTTCCTCGCAGAGGATAAAGCCACAGTCCATAAAGTCCTCTCTGGCAAACCAGTCCGCCAAGCTGAAGCCAGGCTGCTCTGTGTTCATGCGGATGAACTCCACCACCGCCTCATCCTCACGACCATGGAGCAGGTCGAAGAAGATGAGCTTGGCCCTGCTCTCAAAATCCTGCCGTTCCGAAAGCCATTCACGATAGTCGAAGGAACTACCCTTGGCTCGCTCCGTCTTATGGTGGGTAGCCATGGACAGGTCGAACATGGAACGGCGCTGGTAGTCGGAGAGGATTTCATAAGCCTGCACCAGCCGGTGGAATGCCTCCAACTGCTGTTTCGAGAGGGTGGACTCATCGGCTGTGTCAGGATGAAGCTCTTTGGCCTTCCTTCGATAGGCTCGCTTTATCTCTGCAGCCGATGCCGCAGGATGCACTCCCAGAACCTTGTAGCAGTTCTCCAAGCTCCCACCCTAACCCAATCTGGAACCAACAGCCGTAGCCTGCCGAGGATTCTCCAAGATGTTAAAATCATTTACCACCATGCCCTCACGCTCCATAACTCGCATCAAGACATGGTTTGCAGCAGCGGCAGAAAACAATGATTTGGTAACAAGGGCAGCACCCTTTTTGCCGGTGAGACTCCCGCAGGAGGAAAGCACCTCCACCACCCGTGGGTGCACCCTTCCCTTGATAAAACCCAAACTGGGACTTACCACCACCACATATTCGTAGGGGGCGAGACGAAGACAATCGGTAGGACGGATTCCGTCCACCACATCCACCTGATGGCCAGAATTGGCAGCGGCAACGGAAAGGGACTCCACCAAGGCAATATTTTTCTTTGCCTGAATGTCGAGAAAATGGAGTATAATCAATTTCATCTCGTGATACCCCGTGCCGCCCGCAGCCCTGACCGTGAAAAAAATCTAGTTATTGGCTTGTTTTTCCTGGCGGGATTTCAAGGACTTGAGCACGAAGATATTCTCTCGATCCCGCTCCTCAATGACCCCCTCGATATAGGCCTTTGTCTCTTTGGTTTGGGGAATGATGATTTTGTCCAAGGCATTGACCCGCCGCTGTGTCTTCTGCAGCTCACGGGCCAACCGCCACACAATCGTTCGGATGGACGCCAGTTCCGTAAGGAGACGCAGCAACTGGAAAAAATCCACCATCACCTTGTCCGATGCCGCATAGGAGCCCATCGAGGAGTGAAACAGGCGCATCTTCGGCAATACAACATCCAAAGAAGAAAAGTGCATACCTGCGATGGAGACAGAGCGCTCTGTAAAGGCAAACTCATACTTTACGCTCCGAGCAATCTCTTCCACACGGTCGCCACCTACCGACATCAACATATTTTGCAAGGTGGGATAGGCTGTCTTTACAAGCTTGTCTATCTCTTGCTCCGCCAATCTTGTCTTTTCCACCAACCTCATCAAGTCCATAACCAGAATCTCTCGTTTTTGGTCAAGCAGGGTGTAGCCACTCTTGGCTACACCGAGCTGTTCCTTAATCACAAAGAGGTTTGACTTGGTTGGTGTTACATCCAATCTTGCCATAGACTACCTACTGCCTTCCGAAGATACCTCTGCAACCCCCATGTACTTGTCTATGAGCTTTGGGGAAATGCGATACAACTCGTCCCTGGGCAGGAGGGAAAGGATACGCCAGCCAATGTCCAGAGTCTCTGCTATGGAGCGATTGTCGAATTCGTCCTGACCAAGGAATTCCTTCTCAAAGGCAGTGCCAAACTGAAGATACTTCCGGTCATTCTCGGACAGGCTCTCCTCACCCAGAATGGAGGCAAGGCCACGGATGTTCTTTACCTTCGCATAGGAGGCAAACAACTGGTTCGACACATCCTTGTGGTCATCACGGGTCAATCCCTCGCCGACACCATCCCGCATCAAACGGGAGAGACTGGGAAGAATTCCAACGGGAGGATACAGTCCCTTTTGGAAAAGCTCCCGGTCAAGGGAAATCTGTCCCTCGGTGATGTATCCGGTAAGGTCAGGAATCGGATTTGAAACATCATCATTGGGCATGGTAAGGATGGGAAGCTGGGTGATAGAACCAGTAGACCCCTTTACCCTTCCGGCACGCTCATAGAGCTCAGCCAAGTCAGAATACAAATAGCCAGGGTAGCCCTTTCGTCCAGGAACCTCACCACGAGTAGCGGAAATCTCCCGCAATGCCTCGCAATAGTTGGTCATGTCAGTCATAACCACCAGAACGTGCATATTCAACTCATAAGCCAAGTATTCCGCCGCAGTCAAGGCGCAGCGCGGAGTGATAATTCGTTCAATCGAAGGAGAGTCAGCCAGGGACTGGAACAAAACCACCCGAGACAAAACACCGGACTCCTCAAAGCTCTTGACAAAGAATTGCGCTATGTCATGCTTGATACCCATACCTGCAAATACCATCACAAATTCGTCATCGGTATTCAAAAGGCGGGCCTGACGCACAATCTGTGCAGCCAACCTATTGTGGGGCATACCATTACCAGAGAAGATAGGCAGCTTTTGTCCACGAATCAGGGTGTTCATTCCATCTATGGCGCTGACACCGGTCTGGATAAAATCCTCCGGATAGGTGCGGGCATAGGGATTGATGGGACTACCGTTTACATTCCGTCTCTGGGAAGAGATAATCTCCGGGTATCCATCAATGGGCTGCCCCAACCCGTTGAAGACACGGCCCAGCAGCTCCTTCCCAACTGGCATCTCCATCGGGGTCTCCAGAAACTCAATCCTGGATTCCTGCAGGTCGATGCCCGTCGTCGAGCCAAACACCTGGACGATGGCATATTCTGCTGACAAATCAATGATACGGCCAATCCGCTTGTCACCATGCCTGTCACGGATGGCCACCAGTTCACCGAAGGATACATTTTCGTTGCGACGAACTATGACAATGGGACCCTCAACAGACTCGACTCCCTTATATTCTACACCTCTCATTACGATACCACCTTGCGGTTCATCCGCTCCAACTCGCCAAACTGTTCCTCAAGATGCGTCTTCACTGACTCCATCATCTCCAACTTGTCATTAGGCACGACAGACTTTGCACGGATAATCTCCTCATGCACCGGCAACTTTGCAATCTTGGACAGGGGAACTCCAGCAATGACCGCCGCCAGCCCCCTCTCATAGAATCCCATGATGAGCTGAAGAATGGCAATCTGCTTTTCTGGAACAGAATACACATCGACGGCATCAAAGGCACTCTGCTGCAGGAAGCCAATCTTAATCATCTCTGCCACAAGCAATAACAGCCGGTCCGACTCTGGAACAGCATCCGGCCCCACAAGACGCACCACCTTTTCCAGCTGCTGCTCCCGTTTGAGCAAGTCCAGCACATCCAGACGGATGGAAGCCCAACTCGCATCCTTGTTGTTCCACCATTCCTTGACCTCCTCTATGTATTCAGAATAGGAGGCTATCCAGCCGATGGCCGGATAATGGCGTGCATTGGCCAAATCCCGATCCAACGCCCAAAAACAGCGGGTAAAGCGCATCGTATGCTGAACCACAGGCTCGGAAAAGTCTCCTCCTGGGGGAGAGACCGCACCAATAACGGTAATGGACCCCTCCTCGCCGCAGAAATTTTCCACCCTTCCGGCACGCTCATAGAACTCAGCAAGACGCGTCGGCAAATATGCAGGGAAGCCCTCCTCGGCAGGCATTTCTTCCATACGGCCAGAAAGCTCCCGCAGAGCCTCGGCCCAACGGCTGGTAGAGTCAGCCATGACAGCCACCGCCATCCCCATGTCCCGATAATACTCGGCCAAAGAAATGCCAGAATACAGGGATGCCTCACGAGCGGCAACAGGCATGTTCGAGGTATTTGCAATCAAAATGGTGCGCTCCATCAGGGAGCGGCCGGTCCTAGGGTCTATGAGGGTGGGGAACTCCCGCAAAACGTCGGTCATCTCGTTTCCACGCTCACCACAACCAATATACACGATGAGATCAGCATCGCACCATTTGGCGATTGCATGTTGGGTCATAGTCTTGCCCGTACCAAATCCTCCAGGAATTGCGGCAGCACCACCCTTTGAGATGGGAAACAACACATCGATGACACGCTGTCCGGTAACGAGGGGCTGGGCCACATTCAGCTTGCGGGAATAGGGGCGGCTCATACGCACCGGCCAATACTGGGACAGGCATATCTCTTCTCCCAGCTCCGTCTTTGCAACCACATCGGAAACAGTGTACTCGCCAGCAGGAACCACAGACTCCAGGGTCTTTCCCTTGATGGAAGGTGGTACCATAATCTTGTGCAGGATTGAAGAGGTCTCCTGTACGGTTCCCACAACAGAGCCCGGACCAATCGCAGCTCCTGCCGACAAAACCGGCACAAAGGGCCATAATTTTTCTGTGTTCAGAGGCTCCGCCCGCTGTCCAGAGACGATGAAGGGGCCACCCTCATTAAACATCGTGTCCAAGGGACGTTGGATACCATCATAGATGGTTCCCACCAGTCCAGGCCCCAGCCTAACCGAGAGGGGGCGCTGGTGACACACAACCTTTTCCCCCACACGCATACCGGTGTCGTCCTCGTAGACCTGGATAGTTGCCTTATCAGCATGGAGCCGAATAATTTCTCCAATCAGACTGGCCTCACCAACGCTGACCACATCATAGAGACCACAGCCAGCCAAGCCCTCTGCATATACAATTGGCCCGGAAATACGGGTTATACGACCTTCAATCATTGGGGAAGTCCTCCACAAAACAAAGTGCTCACCAAGTCGCTGCCATGGAACTCAATGAGCTCCCGTGCAACCTCATTAAAGGTGGAGCGGCATCTTGTAGAACCATCCTCGGTTTCCACAATAACACCCTTTCGAACCTCAAGTCCAGGCAAAGACCAAATATCGGCGTCACGCAAAGCCTTGGAGTCCATGGGTTGACATGAGCCAAGCAGGTCATTTCCAAAGACACTTGCAAGAACAGGCTGCACCACCTTGCTGTCAAAGCCCATGACCCCGGCGACAATCTTTTTTCCTTGCAGAACAGCCTTGTATTTTTCCAACTGGCGCTGAACCAATTGCAGTTGCCGCTTTTCGTCCAAGGAATTCAGATAGTCGTTTATGGCAGACATGACAGACCTGTCGATGTATTCCGCCAAAAAGCGTCCCTGCTCCAGAGAAATTGCAGCCTCAACACGCAGCTTCAGCGCATCGGACTTCTTCTGGAAGGAAGACTCCTCGTCCTTCTCCATGGCTTTAATGCGCCCGTCAATATTCTCTTCAATCTTCTTGCACTCACTCTCTGCCTCAGCAAGAATGCAAGCCGCCTTTTTCTTGGCATTCTCGTTTATTTCCCTCTCAAGGATTTCTGTTGCACGGAGAACTTCCATATAGTACCTAACCTCACACCTGAATGCCTATCACTGACTGAATCGAATCCAAGAGAGTCTTACGCCCCTCAACATGTCCATCCAAACCAGGAATTTCTACAATCAGAGGATATGTGGCCCCCATCTGCCACGCCAAAACCTCATCTTCCAGCAAAGCCGCCACCGTCTCCGTCAAAATGAGCACCTTCGGCCTGCTGGCAGGAGTGTTCTCGGTAGAGGAATTGCCGAAACCAGTAATTTTCTTGAAGGCCGCCAAGGCCTCATCTCGATTCGAGACGGCAGTGCCGGCAATCCCCACCAGAGAAAAGCCCAGCAAAAGCTCCCGCTCGCCAATTACGTAATAGTCCACTACCCACTCCCAACCAAACTTACAGAATAATCAGCAGGGCGACAAGGAAGCCCCACAGACAGATACCTTCCGCCAGTCCGACAAAGGGCATAGCCTTACCGGACAGTCCCTCATTCTCGCTCATGGCACCCATGGCGGCCGCACCGATGTTGCCCACCGCAATTCCAGCACCAACACAGGCCAGACCCACAGCAAGAGCCGCAGCAATGTACTTCAAGGCGGAAGAGGACTCAGCCTCCTCCTGGGCCACCACCTCGGCCTCTGCCACAACCTCGGTCTCCACCGGCACAGCCGCCGCCTCGGCCTCCTGGGCAACAAGCCCCACAGTGGCAAACAAGGACAGCATCACTGCAAACACAAGGAATTTCCTGCTCTTTTTCATACTATAAACCTCCAAAATATATCAAAATACATTGCAGTGTCCCCTGACCTGCAAAAGATACAAACGCAAGGGGTCTCCCCCACACCATTCATCCAGCCTGCTTGTACTGGAATCTGAACGGCTTGAATTCCCGTCCTGTTTCAGTAAAGAACTTGGAGAAGAACTCGTAGTAATGCAGACGGGCCACCTGGATGGCAACAATCATGCCCTCCAAGAAAATGACGATGGCATTGCCGACTATCGCTATGGCAAGACCGCCGACACCCCCAACCATCTGACTCATGGTAAAGATAATGTACCCCAGCACCGCATGGGCAAGGCCGAAGGCACCGACACGCAAGAAACTGACCGTATTGGACATGTAGCCTGAGACAACCTCCATTACCTCCACCACACACACGATGATGCCGGAGCCAAGGCCATCCTCAAAAACGGGCCGCTCCCCCTCAATCAACCGCTCAATCGGGTGGGCAAAGCAAGCGCCTGCAAGCGACAGGCCGATTACAATCCAATCACCAACAAAGATAGACGACTTGAAGGCAACCACCCGTATCACCATAAAAATCACGTACCAGAAAAACACTGCACCACACAGACCATTCTTTCCCAGCAATGCCTTGGCAGGATGCCCCAAGGAAATCTGGTTGACCATGTTGATAATCAGGCCAATCGAGTTCATGATAAAGCCCACCAGCAGGGTAAACCCAAAGAACATGAACACCGTACCGATGGTGTCTGACGAGGGCATCAGATGGAGGATATGGTCATGCGGATGGCCATACAAACCGGTTATGTAGCGGCTCAGTGGCACCAAGACCTTGCTGTTGGCAAAGAATTCCCCAGTCAGCACGCCCATAACGGTACTGGTGCATCCAAGGGAGATAAAAATCGGCCCGAACTTATTCCACGCAGGAAATTTCTTTATGATTCCCGCCGAAAGAAGGATACCAACCAGCAAAAACACCAACCCCTGCCCTGCGTCACCGAACATGATGCCGAACAGGAAGGGAAAGAAGAAGGCCATCAAGGGAGTAACATCAACGGTTCCATACCGAGGAGTACCGTAGCTGAAAAGCATCCGCTCAAAGCTGGCGACAAACTTGTTGTGCTTGAACTGAACCGGAATCTCCTCACGCCCCTCGGCAACCCCAGGAACCTCGTCAGGACGATAGAGGCATATCGCAAGCCTGCCCTTTGTCAACTTGTCCAGCTCTTCGGTGAGCTTCTTGACATCCACCAGGGCAACCCATCCTGCTATCTTGTACACAAATTCTGTTGATTCCAGACTGTTCTCCACCTGCTGAATATTCGCACCCAAGGAAAACCTTCCCAAAAGCCGGCGCAAGTCCTCTCCATGAACTGCGACAAGCCCCTTCCGCTCAGCCTTAATCTTCTCATCAACCTCGGCTTCCCGGGCAGAGCGATATTCCTGCTCCTGCTGTTTCAGCAAGCTCATAGCCTCCGCAAGTCCTTCTGCATTCTCCGCAGAGCCACCATCGGAGGCCCCTGCATCTTGTCCGGCCATGCCCAAGGAAACAGAAAGCTGCTCACTGAACACCATACGAGAAACGGCACTCTTGAGCTCTCGCTCCTGTTGCCTCAAGCCGTCCACTGACGAGATGATAGCCCTTGCCTGCTCAACATCACTAGCACTGGGGAATACGGAGTCGTCACGATACCCGCACAAATCATCCATCCCAAGGTAGGAGCGGGCATGCTGCAGCTTGTCGAACAACTCTTTATAGGAAAGAGTGCCCCCACTCCCCTCTCCCTGATGGAACTGGAATTCAAAATTCTCCTGCCTGCCAAGGAATTCAATGACGCACCTCACATCCTCCTGCATAACAGCCAATTCCATAAGACGCATCTCAACCTTACGTGCCATACTTCCCCCTACACAACTTCAATTCCAGCAAATTTTCCGACTTGAGCCGGAGAAACCTTGAGGCGAATTCCTTCTGCCACCATCCTGATACAATCCAACTCGTACTGCTTTACCTTAAACCAGCAATAAATCACATGGGCAGTAAACGGATGCCGGTGAAACTGCCGCAAGGCCCGCTTGTACAACTCAAACCGTGCCGTTCGCTGAATCCACCGTGGATCCACCGACCACTCCACGCCCTCCTCCTGGGGGTTCAAAAGATGAGAGTACTTCCAGTTTTCCCAGTCTCGATAGGAATCCAGTGGCAAGGACAAAACCTGTGCGGCAGGCTTGGTCAACTCATTCCTGTACAGGGCCTCCACAGATTTACAGCCTGTCGTTGCCACCAACTGCTCCAAGGCATCATCCTGGCTCATTCCATAATACGAACGCAATCTCAAGCCCCAGACAATGTTATTGAGGACCAATTCCTCCTTCAGCAACTTCTTAACCAGCACACCAGTTTCACCCTTGAGACGAGAGGCACCATCCCACAAGGAGCGAACATACTGAGAGTCGAGCCGAGAGCGTATATCCTGCATATCCATCGACTCCAAGGCTTCAGCACACCATGACACCGGTGTCCTGGCCGTCATGCTCTCCAACGATGGCCATCCAGCATAATTCAGCATACTGTACCTACCAAGGCTAGGAAGCTCTGACAAAAACTCTCCGCTGGTCTCTGCAGAACCAAGGGATGCCAAAATAGTCTTGAGGTTATTATAATCATAGAAATGCAGCAAGTCTACAAAGAAACCCTCTGGTTTTATGTATTTGCTTACTAATGACAAAAAACCTTCCAGGAACCGCTTCTCCGCCCGCCGCTCAATCATCTGAACCAAAACAAAGTCCGGCACCAAAGGAACCTCCGAGCGAAACAGAAGCTCCCACAGCCCCTCCAAACTTGTAGCGGAAAAAAGACTTGCCATACGAGAACCCACAAATGACTTTGCAAGCATTCCACTAGCCTTTGCATACAAAAAGGCGTCTGCAGATCTATCCGTCAAAGCGTCACCCCCAATCCTTCCGTTATGAGAACAGTATCTTGTCCAACAGCTTGCCAAAGGAACCGGCATCCTTCTGAGAGGAATCGACAGAGGAACGGTAGCCCTCCAGCGCTACACTATGGCTACCCTTCACCGCCTCTTCCTCTCCGGCCAAACGACCCTTGAACGAGGCACGCACCTCATCACAACGCTTCCGGTAGCGAGCCTCCCCCTCCTCACGAGCCTTTACAATCCGCTCGTCAGCCTCGGCCTGAACGCCAAGCAGCATATCAGCAGCCTGGCTCTCAACACTCATCAAATGACCAATCATATCAAACTCTGCCATACCTTCCTCCTAAGCATTCAGACAGCTAGCATCTTATCAAGGGGCAAGACGCTATCCCTTATGAATCTACTATAATATAGTAAATAATTGATTTATTCTGCGGGAATCTCCACGGCCTCCGGCATTACAGACTCCGTCGCCTCTGCAACCACAGAGTCCGCCGCCGGCACCACAGGGTCAGATGTAGCACCAGCAGCAACTGGCTCCGTCTCACCTGCGGAATCACTACCGGAGCCATCAGCCTCTTCGTCCAGCCAGAACCCTCCAGTAGAAGAGGATGCGGCCTCCTCCTGGGCTGCCGCTGCATCCAAAGAATGGATTGCAGGAGCCTTATTGATAAAAGCCAGGACAAAGGTTGCCGCAAAGAACAGCGTCACCAAAATATATGTCGTCTTGGTAAGCACATTGCCAGAGCGGGAGCCAAAAGCCATCGAGTTTCCGCCACCCAAAAGGCCTCCCATACCGCCACCCGCATCATTCTGGACAAGAACAATACAAACCAGCAGAATGCAAATAATTACAAATGCCACCAAAAGTATGATACCAATAACGCCCATCAGCTTATTACTCCATCTTATATAGAATGCCGTCCAGCAATTCTACCCAAAACCACACTTTTATGCAAGAGCAACGCCGCATCCCACGGCATTCGGGGCTCACCAAACTGTCACCTCACACCGGGACTTGTTCCCATGCAGCCTCAATCACTCGTCCTTCTTCAAGAAAAACCAGCTGCGACGACTCTCCAAAATTCCTTCCTTCTGCAGCTTGCCAATCTCTGCGGAAAGGGCGCTGCGCTCCACGCACAGATAGTCCGCCAGCTGCTGGCGGTCGTAGGGAATAGAGAATTCAGGACTGGCTTCCTTTTTGGCACAGGATAAAAGATAGGACAACAGCCGCTCCCGGATGGAACGGCGGGAAAGCAACTCCAGCTTCTGGTTCAGCTGCAGGGTTTTGGTGGCAACGATGGCCAACAGGTTCTTGACGAGACGGCTATGGAAGGCACAGCCGGAACTGCACACCGTCATGATTCGCTGGCAGTTCAAAAGCATCACCTGGCCGGGAGCCGAAGCCACCACGCTCACGGGATAGGAAGGTGTGCCGGCACAGGCAAAGGCCTCGGCAAACAAGCCCCCCGGCTCCACTTGGGCCACAATGGTGCGGCTGCCGTAGTAGTCGTCCCGCACCACCTGCACCACACCCTCCAGCACAATCCCCATGTCCTGAGCAGAATCCCCCTCCCAGAAGATGGTCTGGTTCTTTTCCATCCCCACCGTCCGGGCACCCAGGCATTCCAGAAGTACAGGAATGTCGGCGGCGGCAATGCCATCAAAGAGGGGGCAGCGGGACAGGACGGGATGGGGCATTGGCACACCAGTCTGCCTACAGGTCGTCCACCAAGGCGCTGGCCTTTGCGTAGGCGGTTGACCGTGCCTCGAAGAAGTCGGTCTTCACCATGTTGGCGTTGGCATAGGCGGAGACCCAAGCCATGTCCTCCGGCTCCTTGTCATGGCCGGGATACAGGGGCTCGAACTCCAGATTCATCCACCGCAGGTTCCCCAGGTAGTTGATGTAGTCCTCCACCATCTTTGAGGTGAGTCCGGGAATCTTGTCTCCGATAACATATTTCCCCCACTCAATCTCCTGCCGCACCCCCTCCTTCATCATGTCCGCATAGACGGCCACCTTGTCGGGGGTGAACATCTCTGGCTCCTCCTTCTTGAGCTCCAGGATGATGTTCTTGAACAGCCACAGGTGGGTGTTCTCGTCACGGTTGATGTAGCGGATTTCCTGGGCAGAACCGGGCATCTTGCCGTTGCGGGCAAGATTATAGAAGAACATGAAGCCTGAGTAGAAGTAGATTCCCTCAAGGATGTAGTTGGCAATTAGCACCTTCATAAAGTGGAACAGGTCTCTGTTGGTCTGGAAGTCGTTGTAGCAGTTTCCGATGAAGGTATTTCGTCTCAATAAGTGTTCGTCGGTCTTCCACTGGTACAAAATGTCTGTTCTCTGTTCTGGAGAGCAAATTGTATCCAACATATAAGAGTAGCTTTGGGAGTGGACGGCCTCCTGGAAGGTCTGGATGTTCAGGCACAGGTTCACCTCGTTGGCGGTGACGTACTCCGAGACGTTGGGCAGGTTGGCCGTCTGGATGGAGTCAAGGAACACCAGGAAGGAGAGAATCTTGTCGTAGGCGGTTCGCTCCTCCGCCGACAACCTGGGATAATCCTTTATGTCCTGAGCCAAATTAATCTCTTCTGGAATCCAGAAGTTGTTCATGGCCTGCCGGTACCAGCCGGAGACCCACTGGTATTTCATGTTGTTGAAGTCGTTCAGGTTGGTGGTGTTGCCCCCAACCATCCGCCGCATTCTGATGTCTATGTCCCCGTCGGGATTGAAAAGGGGACGCTTGATAAGGCTCATGGTCGCTCCTAAAAGAAATTCCCGTCCTCTATGAACCGAGCGGGAAAGGCTACACTGATTCTATCTGATTTTTTCACGCCGTTCAAGTGAAGAATGGCAGGGAGGAGATAGGAGCGGGGACTAGGAGCCTGTCCCTCACTCCCCGCCCCTGCCTGTCAGTCGCCGAAACCGTTAAGTCCCTCGTGCGGTAGTCCTCACGGATTCTTCCTCAGCGTGGGGTACTTCTCGCCAGCCTTATACTCCCACTGGCTTCCAAGCAAGTTCGCTGCATCAGCCGAGGCGATTTCCTGATCGGTCTTGGAAACCACATTGGCCACAACAGTGCCACCAGCCCCTGTGTCACCTATGACGGCTATATTACTGTTGTTGGTCACACAGTAGTAGATGTTCTGCAGGGTGCTGGGACTGCCTTGATTGCTGTTGTTGTACCCCACCACGGCTCCAGCCTTATTTCCTGTCACCTCCCCCATGTAGACGCTGTTCAATATCTTGCCATACTGATTTCCATTCCAAAGCTCACCCACCAATCCACCGGCATAACCATTACTTGAGACATCGGCATACACGGCACAGTTCTCGATTGTGGAAACCTGTCCATTCCTATCTCTCCCGCCAAACGTCCCCACAAGCCCACCGGTAGCCCCTGTGCCGGTATTGGTAATAGTCACAAGGGACATGACGTTGCGAATGACGGTGCAGTATGCCATGTTTAGCAGTGCTCCTTTCACGGAGTTCCCCGTGATGTTTCCCTTGAGCACCAGGTTCTCTATCGTGGAGTAGTTGAAGTCAACAAACAGCCCGCCAGAGGTTCCCTCAAAGGTGATGGAGTGTCCCTGCCCGTCAAAGGTGGAGGGACTGCCATCGGGCAAATCAATTGGCACCCACTCATCAGAGGGAATCACAATGTCGGCAGTGAGCTTCAGGTTGACCGTTTTGAAGGCTCCACTCTTCAACTGCTGGCCAATCCACAGCAGGTGCTCGTGGTCGGAGATTTCGTACTTTCCACCAGCAAGGGTTGGCTCTTGATATACCGAATCCCACTGGGCGTAGAGGACGGTGTTCGCCATTTCTTTCCAAGTCCCCTGAGCGTCTCCCTTTGCGTCGTAGTAGTATGTGCCGCTGCCGTCCCGCTGTGTATTGTATCCTGCAAAGGTATAGCCTCCGTCCTTGGTGGGAAGAGGTGATAGTATAGGGGGCGGCGGCTGGTCGTAGGCGGCGGTAAGGCTGCTGGAGCCTCCCGTTCCAGAGTTGGCATCGAAGGTGACGGTGTAGGTGTTCCCCTGCCACTGGGCATAGAAGGTAGTAGGAGTAAGAGACGACACCGTATGCGGGAAGGTGATGGGCAAACTGCCATCAGGCTGTGCAGCCCAGCCGGACAAGGAGAGGCCGGGGTAGGTGGGAACGTCAAGGTCGCCGCCGGTGATGACGGAGTCTTCCGACTTGTACACCGTCACGCTGCCCTTGCTGGAGCCGAAGATTCCTCCGTTGCCCTCCAGGGTGATTGGGCGGGGAGCCTTGTCGGACACCGTACCATGGCTCTTGACACCCTCGCCGTCCACGGCCTTTATGGAAATTTCAACCCCCGGACTTACAGGAGCAGCGTATACATCATATCCTGCCAAATCAGGGGAAACGAGGGAAGTCAAACTGGGGAAATTATCGGCAAGGCTGAAATATGAAGGAGCCTCCTCAATTTCCAGCGCATCAGCCTCGTATATTTGAAAGCCTGCCACATAATCAGGGTTTTTGGGGTCTTGTATGCCGGAAGGATATGCCCAGTAAATGTTGTCATCCAAATCCTTGATGTTTGTTCCCTGCACCAGCTCCCACCTGTCATCTCCCAGTCGCTCCAATTTGCCGGTTTTATCGTTGTACACCACTTCCAGCGGCATCCGAGGCGGGGTATTGTAGCGCAGGTTCAGCACCAGGGGATTGGGGGACTGCATGGCGGTGTCGCTGCGGGTGGGGGAAAGCTTCACCGTGAAGTCGGTGTGTTCCAGCGCCAGGCTGGCGGGCGTGGGGACCTGGGAGAAAGGCGACACCTCCACCGAAAGGCTGGTGGGCGTGACGGCCGTGACCCTGGTGAGTCCCAGCACTGCGCTGGCGGCGGGCCCTGAGACCTCCACGGCGTGCGGCCCGTCGGCAGCGGAGCTCACCACGGACTCCAGGGGGTAGCCCTCCGGGTTGGATATGGTCAGGGTGGCCGTGATGGTGGCGTTGGTGGCCACGGTTGTCCTGCCGCTGGAGACCCTCTGGCCGACCTCATCCAAGTTATCGTCTGCCGCCGCCACCCTCACCGTGTCCGTCCAGTACTCAAGGAAGCCCTTCATGTCCCCGTTGAAGGTGAGGTCCTTGCACCCGCCAAGCCCTGCGCCCAGCCCCAGGGCAAGGGCCGCAAGCCCCGCCACCAACATCACAATCTTCCTTCTCGCCATCATCCAACGCTCCTTTTTGCCCTTGTCAATATAGTTGCCAGCTCTCAACTGCCAACTCCCGTGCACTCCGGGACTATGTTGCGGGAGTGCGCCACAACATGCTGTGACGCACTCCCGCATTATGCTGTGAACCGATGCCACACTATGCTGTGGCACACTGCCACGGCAGGGATATTTAAACGGAATGCGGCCTACGGGAAATCCCCTGCAAAGGGGATTTCCCGTAGGCCGTCGTGCTCCAGAAAAATCTATTGTGCCGGAAAGAATCGCTACGCCGCTGTTCGCTGTTCGCTGTTCGCTGTTCGCTGTTCGCTGTTCGCTGTTCGCTGTTCGCCAGGGATTGTATCGAGAGAATGGTGCTTGTCAAGTGGTTTTCTGTAGAATCGTTTGAAAAATAACTTCGTGCCTTCAGTTCCAGATACATTTTCCTCGCTCCAACTTTCGCTCCCGGCTCCCGCCGGACAAAATCCTATTGCTTTATTCTCGTGCATTTCCTGCGTCTTGGCAAGGGCTCGGTTGGAACTTCTGGAGAAATTCCTTGCCGTCTCCTCACTCCTACATATTATAACGCATTCCTGAGCTTTGTCTGTTCTTTTGAAGTTTTTCTGAAAAATTCTCACACGGATTGGAAAAACGAGCGTTTTTCGGAAAATCTAACAATTTTTCTGGGTGATGGCGAGGATGCCCTGGCTTGTACTGCTTAAGATTCGGTTCCTGCATCGGTCAAGACTGGACCCCTCCCCCAAGATTTGCGTAACAAAATCGAAGACCTGTGACAATCTGAAACGAGGGGCTTGTTCCTCACTCCTAACTCCTCGTTCCTGCAGAAACACAAGACCTGCGTCGGCAATCCATATACTTGACGTGACCCTTGCCCTGTGCTTTAATCACAGATATGCGCCCAGTCCAGGAAAAAGAGATTCTTGATGTGATTTCTCAGTTCGCCATCTACGGCGACCTTGTCTCCTGCACACCGCTGGGCAATGGCCACATCAATAGCACCTTCTGTTCCACCTTCAACCAGGGTGGCACCGAGGTTCGTTACACCCACCAGCTCATCAATCGGGAGGTGTTCAAGCGGCCAGACCAGGTGGTGGCCAACATCGCTGCTGTCACGCATTTCCTGCGCCAATCCTACCGGCAGGAAGGCTTGGACGACATATCACGCCGTACCCTCACCCTGGTGCCATGCAGGGACGGAAAATTGTTCTACCTCGATTCTGACGGCAACTACTGGCGCACCTACCTCTTTGTGGAGCACGCTACCACCTACGAGATTTTGGACAGCACCGCCTTGGCGGAGCAGCTGGGCTGCACAGTAGGTGCATTCCAAAACCGGCTGGCAGGCTACAATGGGCCCCGCCTCTTTGACACCATCCCCCGCTTCCATGACATGCACCTACGCTACCAGCAGCTTGAGACTGCTGTTGCCAGCGATCCCAAGGGACGGGTAGCCTCCGCACGGGCCGAGCTGGACTTCCTCCAGCAAAACCGGCAGCGGGGAATGATTCTAAGCGATGGACTCGCCTCCGGCAAGCTGCGGGAGGGCATTACCCACAACGACACCAAGCTCAACAACATCCTCTTTGACAAAAAAACTGGAAAGGCCCTCTGCGTCATAGACCTGGACACGGTGATGCCCGGCTCCGTCCTCTTCGACACGGGTGACATGATTCGCACCGCCACTAACACTGCCGCCGAGGACGAGCCGGATGTGTCCAAGGTGGCCTTTAATTTCAACGTGTTCCGAGCCCTCATCAGCGGCTACTACTCGCAGGCTGGCTCCTTTCTCACAGACTACGAAAAGGGGCTTCTGGCAGAGTCGGGCCGCACCATCACACAAATCATGGCAGTACGGATGCTCACCGACTATCTCAACGGGGACCTGTACTACCACACCAGCTACCCGGAGCACAATCTGGTTCGTACCCGCACCCAAATCGCCTTGATAAAGTCTATGGACAGCCAGTGGGCTCTCATCATGGCCTTTCTCCACGACCTGCGGGCAAGCTAGGAGACCGTCAGGTTCCGCACCCACCGCTCCTTCTTCAGGCCGATGGCGCAGCCGGTTATCTTTGCCACGTCCGTCAGTTTGATGATTCCATAGAGGGCAACGGGGCCGAGGGTGGTAAATTTCGTCAGCAGGAACATTCCGGGAATCACCATCAAGCTGTTTACTACCACGTCCACCATGGCTCCCAGAACCGCATCTCCGCCTGTTCGGGAAATGGCGAACTGGGCGTTAATCAGTGCCCAGGTGGGCATGTAGGCAGCGTTCAGCAGTACCAGTCCCCTGGTCACAATCTGGGCGGCGGGGCTGAGATTCCCAAAGACGAGCGGCACTACAAAGACCGCCAGGCACCCCAAGCCCGCCCCAAACAGGCCGAAAACCACGGATCCAGACAGGAGCCAGTTCTTCTGGGAGCGGGCCTCGTCCAGACGGTTGGCCCCCAAGGTTCCGCCTAGAATCACTCCCGTGGCTGTTCCGATTCCCGTAAAGCACACAAAGAAGAGGTTGGCAATGGCAAAGCCAGCAGCCATGCCGGACACTACCTCCGCCCCTCCTCGGCTATTGTACAGTGCAGTGGTTATGGTTTCAGACAGAATCCAGGACATCTCCGAGATGAGAATCAGGCCAGATTTTCGTAGGATGCTCAAAAAAAGCCCCCAGCGTACCCGCAGAAATTCCCGCACTCTGAAGGCAAAGGGAGGATGCCTCGTTTTCAGATATAGCAGGAAGATAGACATCTCCACTACACGGGCGATTATTGTGGCAATGGCCGCACCCTCAGTCTCCAGCCGGGGAGTGCCCAGGTTTCCGTAAATCAGCACCCAGTTGAAGAAGGTGTTGACGCAGGTGGCGGTGACGGAAATCAGCAGCGGCGGCCGCACCCGCCCAATCTCCCGCAGGGATGTTCCAATGCAGGTGGCCACCACCGCCGGAATCCAGGAGGGGGCTAGCGTCCGCATATACCGCACGCCCTCCTCCACAATCTCGGCGCTGGCGGCATTGCCGTGCACCATCAGCGAGAGAAAGGGGCGGGGAAAGAAAAGGCAGATGCAGGTGTAGCAGATGCCTGCCGTCAGTCCGATTATCAGCTTAAAGCGGAAGCCCTGCTGCATCCCTTCGCTGTTCTTGGCACCGTTGTACTGAGAAATGAAGATGCCGCCGGAAATGCACAGGGCGTTCACAAAGACCAAAAAGATGAAGTTTATCTGGCCGGCAATGTTCACCCCGGACATCTTGATGTCGCCCAGACCCGCCACCATAAAGTTGTCGATAAGGGAAACCATGTTCTGAATCAAAAGCTGGCCCATCACCGGCAGGGCAATCAGTAAGGCCCGCTTGTAGAAATGGGCGGGACCGAATACCCTGTATCTTCGCTGCAAGCCAACCTGGAAACTCATGCACACACAGAAGCACTTTGCAAGGAAATAGTCAAGGGTGGCTTCCTGGTTTTGAAGTAAACTTTAACTATATATCAAATTAAATCTCCAGAATTATTAGCATCCCCCCTTTCTTTTTGCCTTTATTCCAAAGATTTTTGCTTCAAAATGGGCACAAGCATATTTTCTTGTTATAATGTAGTGAATGGATGATGTGCAAAATATTCTTGAATACTATGACGAGTTGTATCCTGTTACATCTGAGCACAGGCTGTTTTACGAAGACTTGTTGCAGGACTTCTCTATTGAGCCGAAGGTACTGAGCATTGGTTGCGGGACAGGCTCTCTGGAGCATTACCTTTCCCGCCGCAACTGCAATGTGACGGGAATAGAGCATATTCCGGGATTGCTGGAGTCAGCTATCAGGCGTCGCCGTCGCCCTGGTAGCTCCATCAATTTCTTTTACATGACCATCCTTGAGATGGCGACCTATCTGACCAAGGGATTCTACAATCTTGTTTCATGTATAAACAACAGGTTGCCGCCCATCCCCAATTCCGTCAGAATGGAGCAATTTTTCCAGGACTGTAGAAACCTGCTCTCCCCCAAGGGCTTTTTTGTCATCCAGATACCGAACTATCCCTACTACACCTGCCAGCGGGTGGCCTCTCTTCCTGTTTCAGAAAGCGTCCGCTCAAAACTGCACACCACACTCATCACCGACGAGCGTGGCACACGGATGCTCAAGCAGGTGGAGACAAGCACAGGCAAGCTTGTCTCCGTGGTGAACAAGGCGCAGGTATATCCGCTGGCTCCGCAAGACATAGAGGAGCTTGCCCTGGCGAGCGGCTTTCAGGAGGTCAAGTTCTACAGCGACTTCAGCAGAAGGCCCTTTGTTCCAGAGTCCAGTCCAGACATCATCTGTGTGATGCGGGCATGACACAGGCCGGCTGTGGCTAACACACCGGAGCCACGGACCGGCGACACTCTGACCAAGGGACGATGGGAAAACTACGCCTTGATTTTCCAGCGTCCTTCCTGTTGGGTAAATTTCGATGCCTCCAGCTCCATGATGCGTCCATCCTCCCCAGAAATCTTTACGCATGAGCTTATGGGATTTACCTCAATCACCTTGAAATTTGTCCCGTCATAGAAGAAGCGGAGCCCCTCCGAAGGCATCTTTTTGCGGGCCTCTGCGTACCAGTCGTGCTCGTAAGAAAGGCAGCACAGCAGGCGGCCGCACTGTCCTGAGATTTTTAGGGAATTGAGGGAAAGGTTCTGCTCCTTTGCCATGCGGATGGAAACGGGCTTGAGTTTGTCCGAAACGGAGTGACAGCAATAGGGACGACCACAGATTCCCAGACCGCCGGTAATGCGTGGCTCGTCTCGCACACCAATCTGCCTCAGCTCAATGCGCATCTTGAACACGGAAACCAAATCCTTTACCAGTTCTCGAAAATCCACCCGCTTGTCAGCACTGAAAAAGAAGAGCACTTTCTGCTCCTCCAGCAGAAAGTGAACCGCAACAAGCTTCATCTCCAACTTGTTGTTTGCTGCCTTTTCTTGAAAAATTTTGAAAGCAGATGCCTCCTTTTCCTTCAGAGCCCTCGCCTTTGCCATGTCTGACTCGTTGGCCTTACGTTCCACAGCAATGATGTCCGTCGGCTTGATTCCCACCGGCTGGCTCACCTGCCCCATCACACGGGCATAGTCCTTGCCGTATTTGGTGGGAATGATGGCGTAGTCTCCCCCCTTCAAGTCCATGTCTTCCGGGGCGGTGGCATACACCCCCTCGCAGGAATACTCCAGCTTCAGGCGGAACAGCCGCTTGGGATATACAAATCCCTCTGAGTCTGTCTCGGAAGAACCCTGGTCCTCCAAGGCCAAGAGCTCCTCCTCGCCCATAGCATCTATGTCGCTTTCAAAATAATCACTCATAAAAACCCACCTATGTCAACAAGTCTACTAGAATTCCATTGATTTCATCAATTCGGACAAGAATCTGCATAGTCTCCAGATGATTTGCCAAAATGTCTGCCGCCAGCTTGTCTATCTTTTCATCAACGATATTTATAAGGTAGAACTTTTCTGTTTTGAACCTTTTGCTCGGCCGACGGCGGATATTCATCTTAACCTCGTAATTGGTGTGGACAATAAACCGAATCAAGTCGCCCACCGCCTTGCGATATGACTTGAATGCCTCCAGAGTAAAGTCATTTCTCGCAGCGTCAGAGGCTATGTCCGCCTGGTCCTTGAGATAGACCAAGGCATCCTCAAAGTCCATCCCGGCAATTTCTGTGGGCAAGCCAGCGGAAATCATCTGGTTTTCTGCCACCCGCTGCTCCACCATTGAGGCAAAGCGGCTTTTTTTTGGCTGACTCCGCTCCGTCTGTTCGCTGCGTTTTCCAGACGCAGTGGAAGCCGTCCCTGCCGTTCCTATGGACGAAAGATGAAGTGATGAGTGGAGGGAATCAATTTGGGACATTACTGGAGAACCTCGGTAGCCGACTGCAATAGGGAAGCGGTGGAAACGATGGCGGCCTTGTCCATGGCCTTGCTTCGGGCCTCTTGGTATTCGCCGTTATCAGACAGGGCAATGCAATGGCCATGGAAAAGCACCCCATCCTGTAACTCCAGACGGCGGGTTGTAAGGTCTCCTATCACTGAGGCCGTCTCGAATAGCTGGATAAAGTCGGGCGCAACAATGTTCCCCTCCACTACCCCGCCGATGATGGCAGATTTTGCAGTGATATTTCCCTTGATTCTAGCCTGCTCACTTACAATGACCTTGCCGGTAGCGTGCAAGTCCCCGTCCAAATCTCCGTGAATAGTAACAAAGCCTGCAATGTTCAAGTTGCCAGACACGGTGGATCCCAATCCAATGAGGGTATTTATGGAAATATCATCGCCACGAAACGCCATGCTTGCTCCTAGGTGAGCCGGGCTTTTCCCGGCAAAATTGAACCGACGTCTATTTTTGCTTTACATTGACATACTTTGCAGGGTCCACAACATCAGAGCCGATATGAACCTCGTAATGGAGATGGGGGCCGGTGCTTATGCCCGTGTTGCCCACAGTCCCGATAACCTGCCCCTGCTCAACATACTCCCCTTTCTTGACCCGGAAGGAATTCAAGTGTGCGTATCGGGTGTAGATACCGTGCTTGTGCTTGACAATCACACAATTTCCATAGCTCCTGTCATAGGCAACAGTCACAACCTGCCCATCCGCAGTGCTCACTACAGGATCACCTGAACGCCAGGTTGAAATGTCCAGTCCCTTGTGGATGTACCATTGCCCGGTGATGGGATGCCTGTTTTGTCCGAATTCCATGGAAATATGTCCAAGACCATTTTTCAAAGGCCAGATGTTGGGAATCTCAGAGAACAAGTTACCCTGAGACTCCAGCATCTTGCCAATCTGCTCTATAGGCTGGATAGCTCCCTCCAAATAGGAGATGAGCTGTTCGATGTCGGCTGTCTCTTGGGTGGTTCCGGAAACTAGGTCGTTGGAGTTGAAGAGGGAAGACAAGTCGCTGCCCTGCATAGAAGAACGACTAGCTTGATTCGACTGGTTGATTCCCAGCAAAGAAAGCGATTGGGACAGGGAAGACTGGAACCGCTTGGCGGTTTGCATCAAATCATTGTTCTGATCCCGCAGTTCGTCCAGACTGGCGAGGGTCTTCTTGTTCTCGTTCTGAAGGCGGGAGATTTCCGCACTGGCTCCGATTGTCTTCTGGTTGAAGTAGACAAAAGAAATTCCCATGCCGACAACCAGGATGACACCAAAGACGAGTGCGAACACATTGGTTTGAAAGCTCAGCGGTTTTGACTGAGAGTGAGGAACCAACAATATCGTCAGCTTCCTATCGAAAATTCTGAATACAGACGAGAAAAATTCCGTGGCCTTGGAGAACCCCCTCAAAAAAAACCTTCCGACGGAAAAGACGGCATTCTTCTCAATCTTTTTATATCGCCTTGTACGAGCCAATTCTATATCTCCATAAACAGCAAAACTATTCTATCATAGTGTAATATCACTGTCAAATGGCAAGCTGCTCCAGTTGCCGGGAGCAGCTTGCGGACATTTCCCTTCTTGCTATCGGCAGGAAAAGCGACATACTTGAATTGATTTCGTGCGGAGGGCTCATGGAGGAATGGAGGAAAGCCTTGCACAGTCACAAGAAAGGGTATGAGGTGGCTGACAATAGCGTCATTCTCATTACTTGACGGCTGGCAGTTCCTGTGGTATCTTTAGTAAAAAGGCTGTGCATTGTTTGGTGTGCAGGTTTGGAATTATTTCGGGAGTGCTGACCACAGGGCTCCTATTCATTTTTTTTGGAAGAAAGCCATGCAGTTTTTTGATACTCATGCCCACATCGGGCTTATTTACGATGATCCCATTGAACAATTGCGGGTTGTGCAGGCAGCAAAGCAGGAGCAGGTCACTCGCATTATAAGCATCTGCAACAGTCTCCACGACTTTGCGAGGGTGTATGACACATTAAAAAACGTTTCCGGTGTATATCATGCCGTCGGTGTGTCTCCCTCCGAAGTGAATTCTCCTGGACGGGAATGGGGGAGGGTTATTGAAGCTTCCTTGAAGCTTCCGAATGTGGTAGCTTTGGGGGAGACCGGCTTGGACTATTACCGCAAGTATGGCGACAAGCGCTCCCAAATCGAGCTTTTTATCACCCAGCTGGAGATTGCCAACAAGATGGATGTGCCTGTCATCATCCACAACCGTGATGCTGGCAAGGACATCCTGGACATCCTGGTGGAGCACTGTCCTCCGGCGGGTGCCGTATTCCATTGCTACTCGGAGAATGCAGCCTATGCACAAAGGGCTTTGGACAGTGGTGTCAACGTCTATTTTTCCTTTGCTGGCAATCTGACCTACAGAAATGCCCGGAATCTCCATGAGACAGTGTTGAGCATTCCCTTGGACCGCATTCTCATTGAGTCGGAGTCCCCCTTTATGACTCCCGCCCAGCACATGTACCAGGACCGGGAAAAGAGGAAAAAAAATCGGAACAAGCCGTTCTATCTTCCGTCTACGGCTCAATTTTTGGCAGAGATGCTGGAGATGGATTTGGAGGAGCTCAGCCAGCAATTGTGGGAAAACAGCTGTACCTTCTTCCGGTTGCCAGCATGACCCCCTTGCTATACCATCCAGTTTCCATTGGCAGCCTCACCGTTCCTGGCAACCTCTTTTTGGCTCCTGTGGCGGGCTATTCCGACAGGGCCTTCCGCTCGGTATGCCGTACTGGTGGGGCTAACTTTGCCTATACGGAAATGGTTTCTGCAGAGGCCCTTGTCCGTGGCTCGGACAAAACCCGACAGTTGATGGTTCGGGCTGCCAACGAGGATCGATATGCGGTCCAGTTGTTTGGTGGCACACCGGAAGTTATGGGGCAGGCTGTGGAGCGGGTGCTGGCCCAGGAGGACCAGGAGGTTGTACCAGAGTTGATAGACATTAACGCTGGTTGTCCCGTGCCGAAAATCACCAAGACCGGGGCTGGCTCTAACCTGACACGCTGCCCGGAGCAGCTCCACAAGATTGTTTCGGCGGCAGTCAGGGCAAGCTTGTCCTTTGGAGAGCGGTCAGTGCCTGTTACCATCAAGATTCGCTCCGGCTGGGATGCGCAAACTATCACCTGGAGGGAGGCCGCCCTTGCTGCTCTGGAGGCTGGTGCCGCTGCCATCACCATTCATGCCAGAACCAGAGCTCAGGGCTACGAGGGGCAGGCTGACTGGAGCATCCTGGCAGAGCTGGTGGAGCTGGTGAACAACAGAAGCAGGGGGACAGTGCCGGTCTTTGGCAGTGGTGATGTCTTTTCTCCAGAGGATGCCCAGCGGATGCTACGGCAAACGGGTTGCCAAGGCGTAATGTTCGCGCGGGGAGCTATGGGAAACCCCTTCATCTTTACCCAGACGCGGCAGTTGCTGGAATCCGGTTCTTACGAGGAAATTGCCCCCTCCGTCCGCATCAGGGCGGGAATGGATGAATTGAGATGTCTTATTCAGGATGCAGGGGAAGAGTCTGCATGTCGGCAAATGAGGAAAAGATTTTGCGCATATTCCAAGGGTGTTTCCGGCGGAGGGAGATTGAGGGCGGCAATCGTGGAGGCAGCTACAGAGGAGGATTACGTCTCCTTGTTTCAGCGGGAGGGCTTGTTGTAGACCCTTGAAAAAGCTGCACAGGCACTGTAATATGGGAAAGTATGAATTTCCTTAAATTTTTTACTTCAATCTTTGGGAGTCTGTTCAAGACATCCTCTGTGGATGCAAAGACACGGCATGAGCTCAAGCGCATAGAAAATGAACTGAAACTTCATGTTCCCACAATCTACAAAAACGGCGCGCTCACGGCAAACGTGGCAGAAGCCTTTGTCTTGCTATATATCAACACAAAATACATAGAAGAGATTCTGTCTAGTACCATCAAGTCTACAGACATCCAAAGGGCCACTGGTTTTGCCAACAAGCTGATTGTGACAGGTTTTCCTACGGAAGCCTTCGAATTGCAGGAAAAGCTCCTGTTTGAAAATAGAAAGAGTGCGGTTCTTGCATCAGAAAATGAAACAAAGACCTTTGAGGAACAGACCAAGGATTTGGGGCATCTCCTGAAGATTCTTGGACAGGAGGAGTTTTCCCAGATTAACACCATCATCGCAAAGCTGTATCAGCTCTGTGACATCTGTCGATTTAACTTCATTGGAGCTGTCAGAGCCTTTGTGCCGAACTTTTCCGAGCACACTGAACTGGAGAATACGGAAATCAACAATGTTCCCGTAGCTGAGCTGGAAACCATGCTCATGGATTTGTATTATGTTACCTGTGATTTCCAAATCACCAGCAGCATGGCAAAGGCTGTCGTCGCCCTTGCCACCATCCATGCCAACGGCAAGCCGGTGGATCAGGACAAGATTCTTGAGAACCTAAAGAAGATTTCCTATGTCTTCAAGCATATATTGCAGCCTAAAGTCATATTCCAGCTGCTTGTGATTTGCAAGCAGGACCCGAAGCTCTCCATGGAGACGGCCCAGTATTCCAGCCTGATTCTCCCTAATTATATCGAGCACTTGAAAAAGCAGTTCGAGGTGGATACCAACCGCATCAGGGTGGAGGTGCAGGATGAGACTGTGGCCAGTGAAATCAAAAGTCTTTTCGGAGACCGGGAGCTGGAACCCCTCGCTGGATATAATGCTGAGCAAAACGAGTACCTGCTGGAAAATCATATGCCAGCCTTCGCTTGGATTACACCCATGCAGGTTCTGAAGAATTTTCTGGCGATGTACATAGGAGCCAATATCCAGTCCTTGCTCAATGACATTGTAGTTGAAGGGTTTTTCTGCAATGCAACCTTCAAGACGGACTTTTCAACGGCGGTGTTTGCCACTTTGGAGGCCCACGAAAAGCTTCAGGGCTTTGAGGCGACCTTCGATCGCAACAATCCGAATGACATTGCAGTCCTTAGAGGATATGTTGCCGATAGCCACACCAACCCGGAGTTCCTCACAAAACTCACCAAGTCTGTAGAGGCAATAAATGCCTTTGCCCAGAAAATGCTCCAGGAAGAGGCTCAGCATATACTCAACCTCTATCGTTTCCTATCCGATATGCTGGAGGATGCCAAGCTCATCAGCCCAATGAATATTACGAACATTAAGGTTCTCTTGGCTTCTTCCCGGAACAAGGACAATGCCCTGCAGCTGGAAAGCCAGCTCGGTGATTGGCAGACCTTCCTTAGTGTAATGCGGAATTACACCGTCGTGGGGGAAGTGGAGGCCCAGTAGGAGGGCTTGGGAAAAGCCGTAACATGCTTTCCCTCGGTTTGTTAATTAGTAGGAGTTGTATTCATATATGAGCCTTGTGAAATTGGTGCGAAGGCCCTTTCAGTACAGTTTTTTTAACGCAACGTTCATCATCATCGGGCTGAATTTGGTGGTCTTTCTCCTGACGAATACAACAAGGGGCTTGGCTTCGTATCTGTCGCTCAATGTAATTGCCATCCATGACTACAAGATGTATTGGCAATTCTTTACCTACATGTTTGTCCATGCAGACTTTACCCACTTGCTTTTTAACATGCTTGGCCTGTTCTTCTTTGGACTTTCGGTGGAGCGGGCAATAGGCTCCAAGGAATTCCTAATGATTTACGTGGTATCGGGAATCTTGTGTGGTGTCATATCCTATCTGGCATATCTTTTTTCCGGAGCCTACATGGTACGGCTGGTGGGTGCGTCAGGTGCGATTTATGCAATGTTGCTTGCCTATGCAGTAATCTTCCCCAGAAGCCGAATCTATATTTGGGGGCTTTTGCCGGTTCCGGCTCCTTTGCTGGTGGCGGCTTATGCGGGTATAGAAATTGCCAGCCAGCTTTTGACGCTGCACTCTGGCGTTGCCCACATGACCCATCTCGCAGGCTTTGCCGTTGCTTGGGTCTATTTTGTTGTGAGGATGGGGATAAATCCATGGAAGGTATGGAAAGATGCGTATCGATGAAAATTGCGCTACTTGCGGTGGCATTCCTGTGTTGTGCCTCCACCTCCTTTGCCCGGCCCCAGGCAGGTCCTGCGGAGGAGGAGTTAATTCGATTTTCACTGTGGGCCACATTGGAGGCTTATCCAGGTGCTGGGGAGATTGTTGATGCAAATGCTCCCTTTGCCCACCCCATCAATCGCCTAAAGGAGCTGGTTCCCTTTTTTATGGAAGGGATGGTGTGCGGCTGGAGTTTTACCTACACACCTTCCGACAAAACCAGGGGTGTGGAGGAATTCTTTGAGTTCAAGCCCCTGCGGGAATATCCGGGCATGAAGTCCATGATTCAATACAAAGAGCCATGGGTGGAAGAAAATAAATTGAGCTGTTGGATTGAATTCCGCTGTCCACCCCATCTCACCTCCTGGCGGAAAACCTGGAAAACCCTAGGCTACCAGCGTGTCTCCGGTAGAGGGCAAGGTCGTCTAACTGACGGTTTTGACGGTATTTACGAGGGAGCTAGCACGGCTTTAAAGGAAGCCGTCCGAGAGTATGCCCGCTCCATCACCAAGAACAAGCCGAAAGAGGTTGTCGGTGAGGTTCTTTTGACTGGTCTACCCAGCATTGGATTAAGGTCAGGTCGCTACGTTGTTGACCTTGATTTTTTTCTCAATGTGAGTAGAATAATAGATTATACAATATATTAATTTATGGCATGGAGGTCACAATGTTAAAGTATGTTGTAAGTTTGCTTTGCGCACTGTTTGTATTTGGCGGTATCTTTGCCGACGATGCAGAATCACTTCTGGCCCCTGAACCGGACTACATGAAGACAGAGACAGTCCAGGGTAAGATTACCAGCGACTACCTGAAGAAGGGTGGTGGTCAGGTCAACATCGAATACATGCCTGCCTACGATGAAGCCCGTTTCAAGTATTCATGTCCCGAACCTCTTTTTGAGCAGAGTACGGCGATGCTGGCAATCAAGGAAAGCATCGAGGCTTTTGTTAAGGAAAGAGGGTACTACTTCTATACTTATCTTAGGCCGGATGACACCTCCTACGGAGGAGACAACGTAGTCTACACATCTTACATCAAGTTGTTGGACTAGCCGGAGACATGATGGATATTCAAGCCCTCATAAAGAATTTGCACCCCCTTGAAATTCGGGTGCTGCTTGGTTATACCCCAAGCGATGAGTTGACAGCAGGGTTGCTACAAAAAGAACTTGATTACAAGGAAGGTCATGCGAATCAAGCCTTTTCATGGCTTGCGGGCAAGAATATTGTTGCTGTGGTGCGGAGGGAGTCCCACACATTTTTCGAGATTACCGACTTGGGGCGGGAATTTGCTGAAAAAGGGACTCCTGAAAGCCGTATCATAGCCTTTCTGAGGGATTCTGGCTCCCGTACTCTGCCGGAAATAGCGTCAGCCTTAAAGCTTGAGAACAAGGATGTGGGAAGTGCCTTCGGTCTATTGTCCAAGCAGGGTGTGCTCGCCATGGACGCTGAGAAAAAGGTGGCTCATACTGGGGCTGCCGAGCCTCAAGCCCTGGCAATCACAGGGACTTTGCTCGAGAGGGCCGTCGCTGCCGGGGGCGGACTCCTTGATCAGGCAGCCCTTTCTGACGAGGAAAGGGCTTGCATGGGTAGCTTGGCAAAAAAGCGTGGTGCTGCCGACGTGCCCTTCCGCATAGTGGAGAGAGAGACGGTGGTTTACAAGTTGGAGCCAATCGCCACCGAGATTAGAGCTGCCTTAGAGAAGGCTGGTGTCACCGGCAATGAAATTGGCTCCATTACTGCCAAGATGCTTGCCGACGGCAGTTGGAAAAACGCCACCTTCCGTGGCTACAACATTGCGGTGCCCCCCGCTCGAATCATTCCTGGCCGGACGAATCCCTACGTCTCCTTTCTGGAAAGTGTAAAGGACAAGCTTTGTTCCTTGGGATTTGAGGAATTCGATGGCCCACTGGTGGAGACCGAATTCTGGAATTCGGATGCACTGTTCATGCCACAGTTCCATGCAGCACGGGATATTCACGATGTATACTACGTCAAGAATCCCACCCACGCAAAACTTATCGAGGAGCCCTATCTTTCCAATGTTGCCGCCGCCCATGAAAATGGTGGTAATACAGGAAGTCGTGGCTGGAACTACAGCTTTGACAAGGATTTTACCCGTCGCTTGATTCTTCGTAGCCAAGGAACCGTCCTTTCTGCTCATCAGCTGGCAAAGGCAAGGATTCCCGGCAAGTACTTCGGAATTGCCCGTTGCTTCCGCTACGACAAGGTTGACGCAACCCACCTGTCGGATTTCTATCAAACGGAGGGAATCGTACTGGGCAACGAGGTAAACCTGAAGACCTTGCTGGGCTTCCTAGAGATGTTTGCCGTGGAGATTGCTGGTGCCACCGATGTAAAGTATGTTCCAGGGTACTTTCCCTTCACCGAGCCTTCCATCGAGGTGCACATCAAGCATCCCGTGCTCGGTTGGTTCGAGTTGGGTGGCTCTGGAATCTTCCGCCCGGAGGTGACCAAGGCGATGGGTGTCGATGTACCAGTGCTTGCCTGGGGAATTGGAATAGACCGCATGGCCCTGATGGCACTGGGGCTGAATGATTTACGAGAGTTGTTCAGCGAGGACATCGAGCAGGTACGCCTGCGCCGAGCCCGCTTTTAAACCGTATGGACTATAAGGACGGGATAAAATAATAAGCGTAGCATGCGAATTCGGTGGGTCAATTTTGGGAGTGCATTTTTCATTTCAGAATACAAGCTCAGTCTCTGTCAATATAGTGATTGGGGAGGAACATTAAAAATCGACTCGTTACGACTATGAGGCAAGACTTTTGATGAGAGCCACCAGAAGGTGTGTTTGACGGGGACTGAGCTTGGACAAAATATCTTGGTCTGTCTGTTGCGCAGCCTCATCCAGTGTTTCGGGCTCACCCTTCTCTCCACCAAAGAAATCTACAGGCGTAAGCCCGAAATACTCGCAGATAAAGAAGAATCCCTCCATCGACGGAAGCCGCTTTCCATTTTCGATTAAATTGATGTAATTCACATTCTGTCCGAGAGCCAAGCTCATCTCACGAGCAGACACGTCCTGTTTGTTCCGCAGGTAACGAAGTCTGTTGCAAAATGAGATTTTCAATGTCTCCGAAAACAACTCATCTTACACAATCTTATAGATTGTACTTTCTGGCAGTAGTTGCAACTTGGAGAGGTGCTCATAATGATGAGAATCTTGAACTGACCGCTTGGGATGACAAGAGTTGGGAAATTCTTCGTGTTTATGATTTCTCAATGAGTACACTTTATGCAAGTGGAACATACACCGGCGATGCCACAAAGGATGGAGAACTCAAGTGTACAATAACTGATGGTTTAGCAGGAATTCGACTTAGAGATACTAAAGTCACTTTTACCATCAGCGGGAAAACACTGGCAGTACCTGCTATTCTTGTGGACAGCCAGGCCAGTGGTACCACCATCAACTTCACCCGCAAATAAATCAGTATAGCAAACTGACAGTTCCCTGTCCCTGTGGCAGGGAGTTTTTTCTCCCGCCTCCTAACTCCTCGTTCTTACCTCCTAGTTCCCCAATCCCGCAAAATCCGCTACAATCAAACTAATGTTCCCATAGAATATTTTACTATACAATGCTCTATTCGGAATGTAACACTCGCCAGTGTCGCAAAACACTCGGCGTCTCGGAGGTTTCCAGTGATTTTTTCTCCCCTTGAGATTCAGCAGACTGTGAACATGTTTATGCAGTACAAGCTTGATGTGCGAGCTATCACCATGGGGATTTCCCTGCGGGATTGTGCCTGCGAGAGCGGCAGGGAGAGCCGTCGGCGAATGAGGGAAAAAATCCTGCGGTATGCGGGCAGGCTGGTGGAGACGGGGCGGCAGATTGAGGCGGAGTTCGGCGTGCCCATCATCAACAAGCGGATTGCCGTCACCCCCATCTCGCTAGTGGCGGAGCCAAGCGGCGAGCCGGACTACGTGGCCTGGGCGGTGGAGCTGGACAGACTGGCAAAGGAGCTGGAGGTGGACTTTATCGGGGGATTTTCCGCCCTGGTGCAAAAGGGAACCACACCCGGCGACCGAATCCTCATCAATTCGATTCCCCAGGCACTCACCCTTACCGAGCGGGTTTGCTCCTCCATCAATTTGGGGACAACGAAGAGCGGCATCAATATGGATGCGGTGGCGGACATGGGCCGCATCATCAAGGAGGCGGCGGAGCTGACTAAGGAGCGGGACGGGCTGGGCTGCGCAAAGCTGGTGGTATTCTGCAACGCCCCGGAGGACAACCCCTTTATGGCGGGAGCCTTCCATGGGCCGGGAGAGGGAGATGCAGTGCTTTCCGTGGGAGTGTCCGGTCCCGGCGTCATCAAGGCGGCCTGCGAGGAGTACCGAGGGCGGCCACTGGACGAGGTTGCCGACGGAATCAAGAAGATGGCCTTCAAGATTACCCGCATGGGACAGCTGGTGGGAACGGAGGCAGCCCGCCGGCTGGGGGTGGACTTTGGCATCCTGGACCTGTCTCTGGCTCCCACTCCCTACGTGGGCGACTCCGTGGCACGGATTCTGGAGGAGCTGGGACTGGAGGCGGCGGGTGCGCCTGGGACAACGGCCGCCCTAGCAATGCTCACCGACATGGTAAAGAAGGGCGGTGTCATGGCAAGCACCAATGTGGGCGGCCTTTCCGGGGCCTTCATTCCCGTGTCGGAGGATGAGGGGATGATTGTGGCGGTGAAGGCGGGCTCCATCAACCTGGAAAAGCTTGAGGCCATGACCTGCGTCTGCTCGGTGGGGCTGGACATGATTGCCATTCCCGGCGACACCAGCGCCGCCACCATCAGCGGTATCATCGCAGACGAGATGGCCATCGGTATGGTGAACAACAAGACCACCGCCGTCCGTATAATCCCGGTGCCGGGGAAGGCTGCGGGAGACTGGGCTGAATTCGGCGGGCTTTTGGGCGGCGCACCGATTCTACCGGTGAGCAGCTTTTCCTGCGAAGAATTCATCCGGCGGGGAGGCAGG
>CALEFI010000102.1 GCA_937876905.1 uncultured Treponema sp. | reverse complement strand
GTTGCCTTCCTGAGCTTCACCAACAGCTTCATGGCCATGTTCTTGTCAAAATGCTGCTGGTATTTTTCCACCAGCTCCTCTTCACTCACCTTCTTTTCACTTCCCATATCCATTCCTCCAAATCCAATTTCCCACAGGCCAAGCATTGCCTGTCATGCAGTTTTATTTGATAATATTGCTCTAAAAGCATTATCATCTGTAGTATAGGGACTAACAAGCAACAAGTCAACAAGAATATGGCGTATAATGCTGTAAAAATGAAAGAGCGAACCATTGTTACAGAGGATTTCTTTCGGGACAGGCTCAGGTTTTTGCGGAACGAGCGAAGGATTTCCGCCAGGGAAATGAGCCTTGCCCTAGGGCAGAACGAAACCTACATCAACAAGATTGAGACGGGAAAGAATTCCACCACCATCGCAGGCTTCCTGAAAATCTGCGAGTACCTACAGATTACGCCGGAGGATTTTTTCAGCCCGCAGGTGCGGAACACGGTGCTCCTAGACAGCGAGATTCTCAGCTGCTTCCACCGCCTGACCCCCTACCAGTCGGAGTACATGATGAGCTTTCTCAGGGATTTGACCCGGCAGTAGCTTTGGTGGACGGTCAGATTCGGGCAAAAAAAAGGATACATCAAGGTAATTGATGTATCCTCAAGTCGGGCAACCGGAATTCGAATCCGGGACCTCAAGTCCCCCAGACTTGCACGCTAACCAACTGCGCTATTGCCCGTTGTTGTACCGAAGATTCAGTAACTCAAATATGCTATCAGAAATCATGATTCCTGTCAAGCATGAGTGGCCTGAATCACAGGATTTATTTTCACTGGGGAAGCAAGGCCATTCCTGCTCCAGGAAACCAGCCGAGGGCTCCACCTGTGTACCCGCACCTTACAAAAAGCTCTTGAAGCGGCGCTCCAAATCCTTTATCAGCTTGTACTCGAAGGAGTCCACCAGGGCGAACCAGGAGGCTTCCAGAATGTCGGTGGAAACACCCACAGTGGACCAGGTGTCCATGCCGTCGGAGCTTTCAATGAGGACCCGAACCTTGGAGGCAGTGGTGGACTTGGAGTCCAGCACACGAACCTTGTAATCCGTGAGGCGAATCTGGGCAACGGCGGGATAGAAGCGCTCCAAAGCCTTTCGCAGGGCGGTATCCAGGGCGTGAACAGGACCGTCCCCCTCTCCTGCGGTAATCTCAATCTGGCCGTCCACCTCGATTTTCAACTGGGCGAAGGAGCACAGGGTCTCATCCAAGGGCGGCTTCTCCCCGATGGACTTGTAGTAGTGGAGCCGGAAGAAGGGCTGGTACTTGCCGATGCTCTTGCGCACCAAAAGCTCAAAGCTGCCCTCAGCCCCCTCGAACTGGTAGCCGGCGTGCTCCAGCTCCTTCATCTTCTTTACAATTTCCCCCACAATGGGATTGTTCTTGTGGATGGTGGGGTCAAACCGACGAATTTTTTCTATTATTGTGGAGCGTCCTGCCACCTCGCTCATCAAGAAGACCCGATCATTGCCCACGCTCTCCGGGGTGATATGCTCGTAGGCAAAGGGATTCTTGGTGACAGCATCGATGTGCATTCCGGCCTTGTGAGCAAAGGCGCTGCTTCCCACGTATGGCAGGCCGGCAAAGACCTTGATATTGGCAATTTCTGCCACCCGCTTGGCAATGGGTGTGAGCTGGGAAAGGTTGCCCTCCGGCAGGCAACGACAGCCCATCTTCAGCTCAAGATTTGCCATGATGGAGGCAAGGTTGGCATTGCCAGTGCGCTCTCCAAATCCCAGCAGGGTTCCCTGCACGTGAACCGCCCCAGCCTCCACCGCCATCAGGGAAAGGGCCACCGCCAGGTCTGCGTCGTTGTGGCAGTGGATGCCGATTTCAGCCTCCTTGCCAAAGCGGGCAACCACCTCCCGCACAATGTCCAGCACCTCCAGCGGCAGGGAACCGCCCTTGGTGTCGCAGAGGGCCAGCACCGAGGCACCACCAGACACGGCTGCCTCCAGCGTCTTTATGGTGTAGTCCTTGTTTGCCTTCCATGCGTCAAAGAAATGCTCGGCATCGTAGATGACTGTGCGCCCCTGGCCTTTCAGATAGGCAACCGTGTCACGAATCATCTCCAGATTCTCCTCCAGGGTGGCCTTGAGGATGTCTGTCACCTGGAAGTCCCAGGACTTGCCGAAGATGACCACCGTCTCGGTGTTGGCCGCCAACAGGCTCTGGAGCTGGGCATCCTCGGCACAGCCCACGTCCTTACGACGGGTGGCACCAAAGGCCGCCACCTTGGCCCTTTTCAGCTGAATCTTTTGGATCTCCTGAAAGAACTCCAGGTCCTTGGGATTTGAGCCAGGGTTTCCCGCCTCGATGTAGGCCACACCCAGCTCATCCAGCGCCTTTACAATATGGATTTTATCTTGTACTGAAAAACTGATTCCCTCTCCCTGGGCACCATCCCGCAGGGTGGAATCCAGTATCATTATGTTCTTTGACTCTGTGGCCATATCTATCTCCAGTTCGCCAGCCGAAGCCAGCAAAATCTTCAAATATATCTTCAATTATATTGAAACATCTGCAATAATAAAGGAATGACGTGGCAGTGTCAACGAAGGGGAATTGGCGGGACGGGAGGCAGCGGGCTGAATCATACTTGAGGACGGCTTGATTGTAGTTTACACCTCCATCCCCTCAATCATCTGCACCAATGGTTCCCGTACTCCCTCCGGCAGGGAATCAAGCTTGTCCACCACGGAGCGGTATTTCTGGAACAGGTGCAGTTCCCGCTGGAGCCTTGCATCTAGGTCGCTGCGGGCAGACGTTCCCGACACCAGATACTCCACAGACACACCCAAGAAGCGGGCAATCTTCACTGCCGTGTCCGCCAGGGGAACGTTGCCGTTCTTCATGCCCTTGCCGATGTTGGACACATCGAACCCCACCTCGTTTGCCAGACGCTTGCGCTCGATGTTCTGGTACTCAAGCTCCGAAACCACGTTCTCCCAAAAATTCATGCCTGTATGATGTGGAAACTTCCCGATTTTTACTCTTTATATATGGAAATTTTCCATTTTAAATGATAGCATTGGGAAACTTCCCGATTCAACATTCATTCCGGGAAATAATCCATCCTGATACTACGGATGAGCAAGACAAGGAATTTCCATGAACGAAGAAACCAACGAAATCGACCGGGTTGCCCTCAAAAAGCAGGCAAAGCAGCTGCTTGACGGAAAGGTATTCAAAATGCTCCTCTGCTACGCCCTCTACGGAATCATCGTGGTGGCCTGTTTCATCCTCTGCTTCTTTCTCCCGAACCCGCTCGAAGCCTACCTCGCTTCGACATTGGGAGAACTGCAAGTCTTTTCCAGCGTACTCACCGCAGACGACATCCGCCTTATCATCTGGGCAATCTTCCTCGTCGTGCGGCTGACCCTGCTGATGGCATTAGTGCATCCATTCTCCGTCTGCATCACTACGGTTCCCCTCGCCATCATCGAGGGCCGCCCCCTGTCATGGCGCATGGCCCTTGCCCCTATCCAGAAGCTGCGCCACTTCATCGAGTGCATGATTGCCGGGGTAGCCCAGTTCCTTTCCACCCTCCTCTGGTCTGTGCTCCTCGTAGTTCCGGGGGTCATCACTTTCTACCGGCATTCCTTCACAAAGTATCTATTTATAGAAAACAACGAGCAGACCTTCAGCGAGACGGCCGAAAGGTCAAAGTCCCTGGCCAGAGGATATGAGGGGCAGCTCTTTTTCCGGGACCTGAGCTTTTTAGGCTGGCTTGTCTTCGGCATCTGTACCTGCGGAATCGGACTGCTTTACCTGGTCTGCTACTACTCAGTTACCAAGGCACTGTATTACAAAGAAATAAAAAGGATGTCCCAAGAGGAGGAAACGGCACGGCAGTCTCCGTCCCAAAACGAGGACTTCCCCGATTCCAGCGAGAATCCCGACGAGCCAGACCCACAGGACGAACCGGAGTCCCCACCGTCTGCTGGAGGGGAACCCGACTCAAGCCGAAGCGAGTCTCCAGAGGCCACGACAGCCGGCATGGAGCAGGACGAGGGTCTGCTGGACGACAGTACGACAGACGACAGCATGGTCAAGGACGAAGGACAGAAGAAGGCTCCCCCAGATGCCACGCTTTGGACAAAGGACAGCGACAAGGGCATACGCATTGCCCGTGGAGACATGACCAACCTTGAACAGGAAGCCCAGAACAACCTGAGAAATAACAAGGAGGATTCAGTATGAAACGATGTACCAGGGGAAGCATGATTGCAGGATTTGCGATGCTACTGGTTGTTGCCGCGGGACTTCCAAGCTGCGACGCAGTGAAAAAGGTAACAGGATACCCTGGCTCGGATCAGGAGGGAGCCAGGGCGACAGCCAGCCGTCCCGCCACTGTGGACAACACGGATTTCTACCAGCTGTGTGCCTATGGAAAGAAAAGCCAGATAGCAAAGGCAATCAAGCAAGGCTTCAGTGTGAACGCATTGGATCAAAATGGCTTCCCTCCCATCTTCCATGCAGTTTTAGGCACGCCCACAATATATGCGGAAGGAATTGCAAACATCCAGACAGCACTCCGTCAGGACAACGACAAGGCCCTCTACCAGCAGCTGGACAACACTCCGATACAGGAAGGCAACTTTGAGGCAGTACAACTGCTGCTGAAGAATGGAGCCAACGTCCAGCTCAGGGACAGAAACGACCGCTCCATATTCACCTATGCCGCCTTGTTCTGCTCCGATGTGCGGATTCTTCAGGCATTGGTGGATGCCGGGGCTGACCACACGGAGACACTGGCAGCACAATACCAGCAGCCCCTGCTGAATTTTGCCTCCTTCACCAACACCAGCCCGGAATGCGTCGCCTACCTTGTACAATTGAACGGAAATGCGGGACAAGGAAATCAATACGGCACCACCCCCATCATGTGGGCGGCCATGTACAACCCCAATCCCCAAGTCATCGATGCGCTCATCAAGGCGGGAGCAGACATCAACGACCCCGGCCACAAGGACGGCTACACGCCCTTGCACTGGGCAGTCCGCTGCAACAGAAGCTCCCTGGTGGCAGAACACCTCATCATCCTGGGGGCAGACATCAATAAAAAGGACAAGTACGGCTCCACCCCGCTGCTGTGGGCGGTCTGCAACAAGAATCCCAAGGATGTATTGGCGGAATTCTCCTCCATCAGCGAACGGAGCTCCTACGACAGTCTGCTGAAATATCTTGATGAATTTCAGCAGGAGGGAAAGCCCCAGCTTGTCCCACTTCTGCTGAAATACAATCCTACAACGGAAAGCATCATAGAGGCTTACGAGCTGGCCTATGTGCTGTGCCCCGCAGACATTGCCAATGCCCTGCTGACAAAGCTGGACCAGACAGATTCTGTCGTCTATGGTACGGAGGACTTGGAGCTGCTCTGCCTGTCCAAGGACGAGGAGAAGATTCAGCCGCTGGCCCAGGTTCTGCTGAAGCCGGAAAACCGTGCGGACATCGGCTTGGAGGACACCTCCTACCTTTTGACCTTGGCCTCCATCTATGGAAATGAGGCCGCCCTCAAGGTGCTGGTCAATGACTTTGGCATCACCGCCGACTACCGCTCCGCATTTGTGGCGATTTCCTCAGCTAAAAACCAGACCTGCCTTGAGCTGGTGCTGCAGGCAAGCAATGCGGTGAACCGTCAGGACGGCAACGGCAAGACGCTCTTGTACCACGCCGTGGACCAGGGGAATGTGGCGGCGGTAAAAGCCCTGCTGTCCAATGGAGCCAAGATTGATATGCGGGTTGGCGACGACTACCACACGGAGCTGATTGCCGCTGTGAATCGCTCACAGCCCAACACCGAGATTGTCCGCACCCTCATCAATGCCGGAGCCGATGTGAACGCACGGGACAGGGACGGAGCCTCCGTGCTGGTTTATGCCGTGAGGAACAACCGCACCACGGAAGCGGCAAAAATCCTCATCACTGCGGGGGCAGACAAAACCGCCAAGTACAGCGGCAGGTATCCGTACCAGTGGTGCAACTATTACATCGATGATACAGACGTGTACACCACCCTCTACAATGCGGCACCATCATCTTACTACTGGTAGGGAGGAAAACATGAAAAGAGCTTTCTATACTATTTGTTTTTTATTGGTAGCCTGTTCAATATATGCAGAAAACATTGGACTGGTGCTTTCCGGTGGCGGGGCAAAGGGAGCCTACCAGGTGGGGGTCTGGAAGGCCATGGAGGAGTACGGCCTGACGGATAATGTCAAGGTGGCCGCTGGCACCTCCGTGGGTGCGCTGAATGCCGCCCTGTTTGCAAACATCTCCACCTCAAAGGCTGAGCAGCTGTGGCGGGAAAAGATAGGATTCCTGGCGGTGCTGACCCCTGACATCGGAAAGATAAGCCTGTCTGCGGACAAGATTGCATCCTTTGTCAAGGAACTGCAAGGCTTCCACCAGTATGCCAAGCAGAGAAATCTGATTTCCCAGCAGAATGCGGCAGAAATACCGGAAACCTCCGATATCCATCCAGAGGAGCAGGAGAAGGGAGGCAATGCTGTGCTGGCCACCGTGGTGGAGGGTGCGAAGATTGGTGGCAATGCCCTGGTGGACTACTTCAAGCTGTTCGCCATGACACCCAAAAAGACCCCCGGAATTTTTTCAAGGGAAAGCTTGGCAAAAATCATCAGTCAGAATATTTCCGCTCCCTCAAGCTACTACAGCAGCTGGAATTTCGATGTCTATGCAACCACCATCCGAAAACGGAGACTAGCTGCAAAAGCTGCCACCGTTACCACAGGTCTCTACACCGACTACTCCCATTCATTCCATCTGAACGAGCAACGGAACACAGACCACATCACCCAGATTCTCCTGGCCTCGTCGGCAATCCCCATCGCATTCGACAGCGTGACATTGCCAAAGGATGTCATCCTCGACGGGACGGAGGTTGGACAGGAGTTTGAGTACATCGACGGAGGATTCGAGCTGGTGGGCGGGCAGAATACCCCCGTCACTCCCCTCCTCACCCGGCCCGACATCGACACGGTCTTTGTGGTGTATCTGAAATCCGTCCAAGAGCTTGGAGGAAAAAGAACGGACACCAGCAGCCTCACCAAAAAAGGCATGAGCGTAGTGGAGATAATCCCCAGCCAACCTCTGGGAAATATCATCAAGGGCACGTTGAACTTTAGCGAACAACAAATCCAAGACCTCATCGACCTGGGATACCAAGACACCGCCCGGGTTCTTTCCAGCAAGGGCTACAGGAAGGGCGGCAGTTACAACAGTTGGTCCTATAGCTACGACGATTATTACAACTCTGGCAGTGGCAGTTACTACGAAGATGATTACTACTCTAATGACAGCTACTATAATGAGGATGATTATTATGACAATGGCTCATACTATGATGATAGTTATGATTCCTACGACAATGACAATTACTACGATGGGTATAGTTATTGGTATGACTAAATTAATCACAAAGGAAGTAACAACTTATGGAAATTGCAATCGTGATGGTAGTAATAGTTCTTATCCTAGGAATATCCTACGTAATCAACTACCTGAAATTCAGAGCCGAGCAGATGATGTACAGCAGCAAAGGGTGCGGCTGCGGAGTGGTTGTCATCATACTGGTGGTACTCATACTGTTCTTTATCTTTGCGATGGGTTATTAGGCTGGATCAATGCCAGCAAAACATATTACAAGGAGTTTTTATGAAGAGATTTGTTGTCAAATGGTTGAAAATTCTACTGCTCATCGGTATGACCATCCTCACCTTTACCTCTTGCATCGAGACTGAGCAGAATATATCCTATAAAGGCGGCTGGTATCACTATGACTGCCGCTTCTCAGTAGACAAAAGCCTCGGCCTTTTCTTAGAGGCAGAAGAAGGCCCTTTCGCTGATATAGATACAGAGGCCAGAGAGCTACGTCATGAATTTCAAGAATATGACAACGAGTTAAAAGTCGATTTCAGAAAGATTGATGATTATACAGTGGACATAGCTGTATCTGTCTACAAATGGACAACAGATCAGGAGTTACGTGACTATCTTCTTCCCAAGACAGAACATAAGACAATAAAAATTCCTCTTGTCGCAAACTTTCTGGCTCTGGCTTATATATTCATGCAGGAAATATTTCAGGACAGCCAGCAAGACGAAACTGACAAAGCCATGGGGGAGCTTTTGTTTTCAGATTATTACTGGACAATCCATGTGGAAGAGAACATTCTTCCACATGGAGTCTCCAGGGCATATCTTACAGACAAAGAGGAGTGGGAACGCACACAAGTTGCCTGCGAGAGGTTTGGAAGACGACTCACAGTCAAGATTCCCATGGAAAAATTTATGGATGAAACAAACTACACCCATCTTGTGATTTATTGAAAATCTAACACAAGGTGTGTAAGATACTAAATACAGTTGATAGCTTGGAAAACAGTCAAGAGGCATCAACATAACCAGGAGGACAACATGATTATCACCACCACACCATCAATCGAGGGAAGGACCATCACCGCCTACCACGGCATTGTGTTCGGGGAGGTTGTGCTGGGCATGAACGTGTTCAAGGACATGTTCAGCGGACTGCGGGACTTCTTCGGCGGACGCAGCGGAACCTACGAGAAGGGACTGGCGGACGCACGCCACCAGTGCCTTGCAGAACTGGAGCAGCGGGCCGCCAAGCTGGGAGCCAACGCCGTGGTCGGAATCGACGTGGACTACGAGGTGCTGGGCGAGACCAACGGAATGCTCATGGTCACCGCCAGCGGAACTGCCGTCACAATTAACTAAGGCAGTTCCGCTATTCTTGCCTCGCAAGAACTGGTACTGCGGTAACAATCAGTTAAAGCCGTACCGCCCCGGTACTGCCGTCACAATCAACTAAGGTAGTTCCGCCAGCCCCTGGCAGGGATACAAATCGAGGCGGGGTATCAGGTGCTTTTTTGAAATTTTCTCTGACAAATCCATTTTTCCGTGTTATAACCTATAATAACACAGGATTAGGCAGATTTCCGTGCGCATACGCCCGGTGGAGGAATTATGAAAAGCATACGTACCGTGCTGCTGTTTTGGGTTTTCACCACAACCATCCTTTTTTCTTTGGTTTTGTCAGTAGTTAATTATTTGTCCGCCAGATCCATCATTTTGGACGGCATCAAAACCCAGCTGGTTGACTCGGTGAACCTGGCCAGGGCAGAGACGGATTCCTGACTTAACATGAAGGTTACGGAAGTGGAGACAATGGCAAACACCCATGTGATTCGCAGCGGGGACAGGGACTCCATCAACGCCTACTTGGGAGAAGCGCTGGACACCCAAGGATCTGAGGGAAGCTACAGCAGCTTCTGGGTCTCCGACATGGAGGGCAACTGGTATTCTCCCCTGGGAACCTCCGGGAGCATTGCCAGCAGGGCCTATTTTCCAGAGGCTCTGCGCACCAAAAGCACCGTGATTTCCACTCCCCTCATCGGTCAGGCCGACGGGGCCTTGGCAGTGGTGGTGGCCGCCCCCATCAAGGTGGACGGACAGATGGTTGGCCTGCTGGGAGCCAATGTCCGGGTTGCTGCCCTGGTTGACAGGATAGCGCAAATCAGCATTGGAGAGGGCGGCGGCACGTCACTGTACCAGTTGGACGGCACGGTGATTGCCGACAGGGACCAGTCGAAGATATTGAGCTACAACCTGTTCAGTGATGCGGACAATCCCATAGCGGAGCTTTCCCACAACATCCTGGGAAGCGACTCCGGCCTGGACTCCGTGCAGTGGGGGGATGAGATGAAGTATATAACCTATGCCCACCTCTCCGCCACAGACTGGTTTCTGGTGATGGATGCAAATACCAGCGAGTTTCTTAGGCCCTTGCGGTCGCTGCTGTACCTGACGATTGCGCTGACACTGCTTCTCCTGACAGCCGTCATCGTACTGTTCAACTTCTTCATCGAGCGGCAGATTGTCCGCCCGTTCAAGAACCTCACCGGCCACTGCGCAGACATCGCTGAGGGGAATTTCACCGGGACATACCTGAACTACAAGGTGAAGGAGGCATCTGATTTGTCTGGAGGATTCCGCAGGTTCTCCCAGAATCTGGAGGCGCTTGTGGGAAAGATAAGGACTTCCGCAGGCAATGTGGAGGGAGTCTCCCAGTCATTGTCCACCGCCATGACCCAAATGGTCGATTCTGTAGGGGAAACCACTGCCGCCACTCCCAGATGAGCACTGCCAGCACCCAGCAGAACTCCTCCGTAGAGGAAATAGGGCAGGCAATCAGGCTGATTACCTCGGAAATGGACCGAATGACGCAGGAGAACAGCCAGTTCATCCAGACCGTAGGAGAGTCCACCTCGGACATCGGATGGCTGATTCAGAGTGTGGGCAAGCTGCGGGACGACATCGTGATGGCCGCCCAGTACGCTTCCCAGCTGGTGGGGACCGCCTCTGGAAGCAAGGAGGTCCTTTCCGCCTCGGTACAGGAAATCCAGGTGGTAAAGCAGGAGTCCAGCGCCCTGCAGGAAATGAATGCTGTCATCTCCAGCGTGGCGGCCCAGACCAACCTCCTTGCCATGAACGCCGCAATTGAGGCTGCCCATGCCGGGGAAGCGGGACAGGGCTTTGCCGTTGTTGCCGACGAGATACGCAAGCTGGCAGAGACCACCTCCAAGCAGACCAGCTCATCCAAGGCATACTTAAAGTCCATCCAAAACAAGATTGATGAGGTTGCCGCCACCTCTGACGAGCTGAACCATTCCTTCTCCGAAACACTCTCCCACATCGAATCCCTGTCCCGAATCGTAGACGGAATGGAGCAGATTGCCTTGGAGCAGGGCTCCCGCATAGACCACATCCAGAAGGCCGTATCCCTCATGCAGGATCTCAGTACCAGTGCCAGCGAAGTAACCACCAGCGTGGTCTCCTCCACCAATCAGGCAGAATACATTTGTCAGACGCTGCAAACGGTGAATCAGGAGGTCATGCGGAGCCTTGACTCCTGCAAGTCGGCCACCTCAAACCTACAGGATGTAGCGGCAGGCATGACAAGCATGTCCGACTCCGCACAAAGGGCCGTGTCAGAACTGACAGACTCTGTGGGTGTGTTCAAGTTCCGTCCCCGCAGAACCAGGTATTCCTCCAAGCCCCAAAAGCAGCAAGGGTAGATGGCCTCCCGCCACTGCCCTTGGAGGGGCTCCCACTATGGCAACCTATAAATACCAGGTCAAAATCGGGTTTTTGCTGAAAGGCTAAGCGAGGCAGAACCACTACAAGGCAACAAAAGGGTTTTTTCGATAAAGAAATTTTCGATAAATTTAACATTAATCAGTATTTTACAGGAAAAGGATTTACAGCTACAATTGACGAGAATGTTTTTGGAGCAGGAGAAATGGTATTGGAATCAACAGGGAAAGAAACATTGCCATTGAGTAATGCAAATTACACGCTATGCTGTTGATAAAGACTGTAATATAAAACTATATAAGGTTTATGATGAGGTGAAATAAAATGAATGTTATGTTATCTAAAACCATGGTAAAAATTCAAAGAAATAATGAATTTATTAAAATAGATGCTGAAAAAAAATGGATATATTCATCTGATTCAATAGAAACTTGTGCATATCTACATAACGAAGATATTCTATTTGTACTTAATACATTTAGAAAAATAGGAAAAGAAGGTTATGACTGTTGGGGTGGAATAAAGGAAAGATTAGATCATTGTGTAGATGATAAAGTAAAGATTTCTATACAACATGGAAATGATAAAAGCTCCTACGGCATTGCAGAAATTATTATAAAGAATAATAAAGGTTTTTCATCAATAGCGTTTCAATATAACGTAGATGATCCAATGAATCCAGATGACAGCTTGTATAAATTTCTTATGGAACTAGAAAAATATGTGCCAGAATCTGATAAACAAAAAATAATCCCACAGTGGAGATAATTATGAATCAACATGTTCCTGGTACTAAATATGACGATTCTTATAAAAAACTTGGTGATATTATTGATGACTTTACTGGAGCAAGTTACTTATTTACCGGTTCGGGAGTGACAGCCTCAGCAAATGGTATAGAAAACATAGAAAGAGGATTCAATAACTACAAGGGGTTTGATATTTCAGAGATGAGAGATTATCGAAATATCAAGATATTCAGATTTGAAGTCATCAATGACGCTTCAAAAAAGATTAAGCGAGTCTATGTAAAGGAGCTAAATCAATGAGTGTAAATTTTGAATATAGTTTTGAGGTATTAAATGATACTGAAATAAGAATAAATGGCAAAAGAACAGATTCTTTTGGAGGAGTCTGGGATTCAATAATAATAAATAGATCATGGATTTCATGGATAATAACAACGTTAAGAACCGCCACTATTGATGATTATGAAACATGGAAAAAATTTATAAAAAACAAATATGATAATTGTGAGTTAATGTTAATTATGAATCCAAGGGAAATAGACTATTCATATTTAAAGATATTCCCATTTTGGTCAGAAGAAAAAAAAACTACTCCTGGAATAGAGATTCCTTATCTATCATGGAATAAGACAAAGTTAATGTCAGAATTCATAGAACCATTTTTAGAGGATTTATCAAAATTTCTGTCAGAGGAAGAAAGAAACAAATTGCCAAAACCATGGAATGAAAATGAAAAAGGTGAAAAAAAAGCGTCCGACGAGGGAAGAATTTCTTTGAGATTTGTTAGAGAAATCAATCCGGAAGATTATTTTGGAGCAAAAAAATAGGAGGAAAAGTATGGAATTTTCTTTTAGAGTTGATGAAATAAATAAAACCGAAATAAAGTTATCAGTTAGTAAATTTACAGGTTCTATAATCTTACGAAAAGAAATGTGTTTATGGATAATAAATACATTGCGTAATGCAAGCCTGGATGATTATTATACTGAAGATAAGAAGTGGGAAAATAAGAAATTTAATATATCATTAAAACATCTTTTAATAAAAACAAGTTATTTTGTCCGTTCAACTCCATATTCACATATTCAAATTTATCCATGCTGGATTGATGAAAAAAAACGCTCTGCCCCTGTTACTATTCCATATAATAAAGCAGTACCAGAAATTTTAATGTCAGAATTTATTGAACCTGTATTAGCGGAACTTGAAAAATATGTTCCGACAGAAGATAAAGGTAAAATTGCAAAACCATGGAATATAAATGCAAAAATGGAAGAATATAAAAAACATCGGGAGGAGGAAAATAAAAATCCAGGACAACTTAAACTTAAATATGTTGGAGAAATTAGTCCTTCAGAGTTGTTTAATTAACAAAATCCATACCATATTGACCGTTTACAGGCTACGGGAGAGATGAAAATATATCGTTTTGAAATAACAAGTGATACAAAGGCACCAATTTCTATAGTTGAAATAGGTGCAGATGCAAAGAAATAGGAGTAAAGATATGGAATTGCAGGAACCGTTGCAGAGTGGTATAATCCAAACGACACGTCTATAAAATGGTTTGATAGCGGAGCGCCACAGTTTATAACACCATTAAATATATTTGATATGAAGGCTTTAGGTATTATTACCGAAATAAAATAGGAGGAAAGTATGACAAGAAAAGAATTTGAACAAAAGGTGAAGGATGAGAAATTAAGAATGGTAAGTTATGATATTGAACTTGATCATTATTATGATGGATATCCTCATTATATGGGATGCGTACAAAAAAATGGTAAATGGGTAATATATAAGACCAATGAAAGAAATGGGGAAGCTCATATTTTTAAAGAATACAATTCAGAAGATGATGCTTTTGAAGATTATTATGAATTAATAAAATTTTATATGGAAAAGGAACAGATGTAGTGACAAGAAAAGAATTTGAACAAAGAGTAAAAGATGAAAACCTGAAAATGGAAGATTATTCAATAGAACTTGATGAGTATCGTGAAGAAATACGTGTAATGGGCTGTGTAAAAAAAAATGGGAAATGGGTGACATATGCTACAGACTTTAGAGATGGACATGCCTATATTATTGATTCGTATGCTACAGAAGACGAGGCATTCTCAGACTTTTATCTATTAATAAAGAGTCAAATTAAAGCTGAAACACTATACGGACCACCGAAAAGGGATTAATGGCCTTGTCCAAAAATCTTGTGTAAACGACACGTCTATAAAATGGTTTATGAGGTGCACCCCAAAGTTGGATATGTCAATACAGTTCAATTTTAGGAGGTGCCTGGACATTCCGGTCACGTTCCTTGCCCTATGATAAATCAGGTTGTAGTTTGATTTCATAACCGGCCAGATAGCCTCGATTCTGTTCCCGGCCAGCATGAGCTGGTGTTGTTCCGCCGCCAACTGCCCGCCCACAGTCGCTACACCATCTGCGTGCCTCCTCCCTTGGCTACTTTGATAGTTTCCAAACACCCTCCAACACACTACATAGCATCTTTTACAAATTGTTTAATGAACAAAATGTCAACAGATTTTTGCTCTGAATCATTCATTACCATGTAATCTAATAGCCTATCGCTCACATCGTCATCAACAAACAACTTATGGAGGTTTAAGTAAAAACTTTCTATCGTTTCATTATCCACACATTCAATGGTTTGTGGCATATATGTTTCTTCTGCATATTGATAAGCAGCTCGAATTATATATGCCAAAGTATTTGCGATGCACATCCAAACAGCTTTATTATTTTCATTCTTCTCCAATTGCATATATGTCATAATATCCTTTTCATCTACATTTTCTAAATAAAAATACAGTTGGTCTGCATCAATACTTTTGGATTGTATCCATTCCCAGCATTTTTGCAGTGCCTCCACAACAAGCCCATATCCATCAGAACACAAAATTCTATCTACAATCAAATCGCATAATGCCAACAAATATATTTCTTTAGCCTCTTCACTCAAACTATTGAATCCAATCATTTTAACCTTCTCCCTTATTCAGCATATTGGCCACTCCCAAAAACTGACCAAAATCAGGGAGAGCCTTTCATGTTCTCCAGCTTATGCTTGAATTGATTTGGTGTCAATTCTTTCAGTCCTTTTTGCGGGCGGTTCCCGTTGTAGGAATCCTCCATGCCCCAATTACTCCCCTCCCCGCCGCCTCATTTTCCCTGTCAAAACCATTCACTCCCCGCAAAATCCATGATACACTGTGTCCATGAACCTTGACATTCCCGACAACTTCTCCCTCTGCCAGAACCGGGACTGCCCCCAGGCATCCCAGTGCCTCCGCTTCCTTGCCTACCAGCACTGCCCCCAGGACAAGCCCTTCATCTCCACGGTGAATCCCGCCTGCTATCCGAAGGGCGGGGAGCCCTGCCCCGTCTTCCGCAGCAATGAGCCAGTCCAGCTGGCCTGGGGCGTACAGAAGATTTTTGACCAGATTCCCCATGCCACGGCAAAGCAGGTCAAGGCCCAGGTTATCGCCGCGCTGGGAAGGACGCTCTACTACCGGGCCTACCGGGAGGAACGCCCCCTTTCCCCCCAGCATCAGGAGACCATCCAGCGGATATTTGCCCTCCATGGCATAGACCGGCCGCCAGCCTACAGCCGCCTTACCCAGACCTACCAATGGACTGTACAGGAAGACCCCTAGGGCTCCATATCTTTCTTGCCGATGAAACTAAAAGTTTCACAGTGGGAAACAAATGGTTTCACAGTGAGAAACAGAGTGTTTCACAGTAAGAAACAAAGTGTTTTCCAGTGAGAAACAGAGTGTTTCACTCAGCAATTTCAGGAAAGGCCTTCCTTATACAGCCCTCCGAATACAAAAGCTCCTGCAAACTCGCAGGCCCCATCCTCATTGCATGTCACCGCCCGTCCCATGGATGATACGCTTGAATCCCTCTTCTTGTTTTTTAGCAACCGTGGAGAGCCGCTGTATAGTCATTTATACAGGTCCAATACAGGGCCTCGCACCTAGTTGGATATTGACTTGCCTTTTGTCTCGTCGTCTGATATATCCAAGTAAACAGCGTGCGTTGTATTGGCCCCATGTTTATCATGTACAGTGCCGTCGTCACTGGCTGTCTCCATGAGAACACCAGCTTTTTTATTTTTGAAGTTTCAATCCACGCCCCCGTGAAGGGGCGACAGCAGGTATTTGAAAAAATATGTGCTGGAACAAGTTTCAATCCACGCCCCCGTGAAGGGGCGACAAATCCTGTATCATCAAATCATAGTCGGTATCCGGGTTTCAATCCACGCCCCCGTGAAGGGGCGACCCAACGCCTACAAGGACTACAACACCGAATTGCAGTTTCAATCCACGCCCCCGTGAAGGGGCGACCAATTCTGCGGCGGGGTGTGAAGCCCAGATTGCGGTTTCAATCCACGCCCCCGTGAAGGGGCGACGCGTTCTGTCCCCATCGACGCAAATGGAGCCCGGTTTCAATCCACGCCCCCGTGAAGGGGCGACTTGGGTGTACCTTGCCACTTGTAGCCGATAGGATGTTTCAATCCACGCCCCCGTGAAGGGGCGACACGGCGACATCGCCGCCGTCCAGACCATGTTCGAGTTTCAATCCACGCCCCCGTGAAGGGGCGACATCATAAATCCATGATTCGACTGATCGTGATGCGTTTCAATCCACGCCCCCGTGAAGGGGCGACCCTGACGGCGGCACCGTCACCTACAAGTGGATGAGGTTTCAATCCACGCCCCCGTGAAGGGGCGACGGATTATTTATGGCTGAGTTACAGATTTTTGAGTTTCAATCCACGCCCCCGTGAAGGGGCGACCATGACTGGCAATCCATCTTCTACCTTTGACTTGTTTCAATCCACGCCCCCGTGAAGGGGCGACATAATTACACCCCCCACTCCTTCTTTTGCTGCTGTTTCAATCCACGCCCCCGTGAAGGGGCGACACATGAGCGAGCGAAAAGGAAACAGCGCCATCTGGTTTCAATCCACGCCCCCGTGAAGGGGCGACCGAATTGAATCACGTCTAATTCGCCGTCAGCCGTGTTTCAATCCACGCCCCCGTGAAGGGGCGACGCGTTCTGTCCCCATCGACGCAAATGGAGCCCGGTTTCAATCCACGCCCCCGTGAAGGGGCGACCTGTACAAGGATGGGGCTGTCTACAAGCCCTTGTTGTTTCAATCCACGCCCCCGTGAAGGGGCGACCGACCGCTACAGCTTTAAGACTGGTGCTGACACGTTTCAATCCACGCCCCCGTGAAGGGGCGACAAGGATGGCGAGGAGCTGCGGGAGAAGATAAGCGGTTTCAATCCACGCCCCCGTGAAGGGGCGACAAGCGGCAACAAGAGACCTCATCAAGCTCTACCCCGTTTCAATCCACGCCCCCGTGAAGGGGCGACGATATGAGACAGCGCCGGGATACGGGTGGAGGGGTTTCAATCCACGCCCCCGTGAAGGGGCGACTGGTATGAACCGCCTACGTAGGTGGCTCGATGGGTTTCAATCCACGCCCCCGTGAAGGGGCGACGCGGAATTCGATACATCGTGACCAGCAGGTCTTGTTTCAATCCACGCCCCCGTGAAGGGGCGACATTTCCACGTGGCAAAATAACCGTTTCAATCAGTTTCAATCCACGCCCCCGTGAAGGGGCGACCAAAAGGCTGTATGCCGTATGGAGTCGGCTGCAGGTTTCAATCCACGCCCCCGTGAAGGGGCGACCGCCCGCCAGTAAATCTGTGTCAGTTTTTACAAGTTTCAATCCACGCCCCCGTGAAGGGGCGACTTTCGCCCAGAATGTTACTTGTGGCTAGATATGAGTTTCAATCCACGCCCCCGTGAAGGGGCGACAGAGCATCGCGGCGGTGGGCTCCGGCATCCCCAAGTTTCAATCCACGCCCCCGTGAAGGGGCGACGAATTGAATCACGTCTAATTCGCCGTCCGGCGTGTTTCAATCCACGCCCCCGTGAAGGGGCGACACGGGAGACACACCACTGACAATCCACCTAGATGTTTCAATCCACGCCCCCGTGAAGGGGCGACCCGTCCGGCGTGAAGACAAAGGCCGCTTCATGCGTTTCAATCCACGCCCCCGTGAAGGGGCGACACGGCATTTCCGGCGGCTCCATCCTGCTGCCTCGGTTTCAATCCACGCCCCCGTGAAGGGGCGACACACGTTTGAGCTGCCCAGCGGATGGGTGACAGAGTTTCAATCCACGCCCCCGTGAAGGGGCGACAAATCTCTCCAGCAACAACAGGCTGAGGGCCAAGTTTCAATCCACGCCCCCGTGAAGGGGCGACAGCAAGCGCAGGACACGCATACATGTGCGACCTAGTTTCAATCCACGCCCCCGTGAAGGGGCGACTACTACACGGATGAGGTTATCGATTGCAACATCGTTTCAATCCACGCCCCCGTGAAGGGGCGACTCCAGAGCTGGCGGAGGGAAATCTGGGTAAACTGGTTTCAATCCACGCCCCCGTGAAGGGGCGACCTATCTGGAGCTGGAGGAGTGCCAATCGTACAACGTTTCAATCCACGCCCCCGTGAAGGGGCGACACGATTGTCTGCCGAATATCTGCCCAGCACACGAAGTTTCAATCCACGCCCCCGTGAAGGGGCGACCAGCGGCGTAGCAGCCTACCAGCTGATGGTCATCGTTTCAATCCACGCCCCCGTGAAGGGGCGACTTTATGATTTTATTTTTTCGTCTTTTCAGGTCTTGTTTCAATCCACGCCCCCGTGAAGGGGCGACCTGTTGTTATCTGCAACTATAAGGAGGCGAAATGTTTCAATCCACGCCCCCGTGAAGGGGCGACAAAAAAAACGTCTAACTGTTAGACAAAAAAATTGTTTCAATCCACGCCCCCGTGAAGGGGCGACCTATCTCATGGGCGGCTCCCAGCAGCGCCACGGTGTTTCAATCCACGCCCCCGTGAAGGGGCGACCCCCATCTGCACGGCCCAGGCCGACTACTTCGTGGTTTCAATCCACGCCCCCGTGAAGGGGCGACTTGGAGATTACACTAGGAGATACCCCTAGATAAGTTTCAATCCACGCCCCCGTGAAGGGGCGACTGGAATTCGTCCGCCGCATCGTCTACGACCTTGGAGTTTCAATCCACGCCCCCGTGAAGGGGCGACCTGCAAAGGGGCCTGCCGTCATTGACATCACAATGTTTCAATCCACGCCCCCGTGAAGGGGCGACCTACGGGCTGTTGGCTTGCGGGAGGCTTATAGGTTTCAATCCACGCCCCCGTGAAGGGGCGACAGTACTCTTTGGTCAACGAGTTCTTTGTCTTGGTTTCAATCCACGCCCCCGTGAAGGGGCGACCAAGTCTGACCGGGAGATTCCGCCAACCAGCAGGTTTCAATCCACGCCCCCGTGAAGGGGCGACTATCAACCCTAAGACATTGTATCAGCTCAACAATGTTTCAATCCACGCCCCCGTGAAGGGGCGACCAAAAACACGAAAAAACACTAACCTAGAAACTAGTTTCAATCCACGCCCCCGTGAAGGGGCGACTCACAATAAAAAAAAACTGTGTAAACTTTACATAGGTTTCAATCCACGCCCCCGTGAAGGGGCGACGAAATTCGGCGAGGTAACAAACATTTACTTCAAAGTTTCAATCCACGCCCCCGTGAAGGGGCGACCACTCTGAATCTTCCTTCTTCCACGCCTTCGTTGTTTCAATCCACGCCCCCGTGAAGGGGCGACTGCGCAAAACAGACAGGCCGCAAGGCCGAAGGAGTTTCAATCCACGCCCCCGTGAAGGGGCGACGTTTCTAGGTTAGTGTTTTTTCGTGTTTTTGCGTGTTTCAATCCACGCCCCCGTGAAGGGGCGACGTGGCTCATCTTGCAGCACGAGCCAGACGACGAGTTTCAATCCACGCCCCCGTGAAGGGGCGACTTGCGAATTCAGCCATGTGAATTCCTCCTATCAGTTTCAATCCACGCCCCCGTGAAGGGGCGACAGCTTGTGTACAGCGAGCTGGCCAAGCAAGCGGGGTTTCAATCCACGCCCCCGTGAAGGGGCGACGTGCTGGGGGTGAAGCTGGCGATGGCCTTAGTCGGGTTTCAATCCACGCCCCCGTGAAGGGGCGACCCAACAGGGAGCTTGCGAGCCTGGCCAACCTACAGGTTTCAATCCACGCCCCCGTGAAGGGGCGACCCGGCGGGGCATTCAGCGCCGCCAAGGACAAGCAGTTTCAATCCACGCCCCCGTGAAGGGGCGACGCCGACCATTGTATATGATGGCCCCAACTGTCCGGGTTTCAATCCACGCCCCCGTGAAGGGGCGACGAGGTCTCGGTGCGAACCTTCTACCGGTGGCTTGTTTCAATCCACGCCCCCGTGAAGGGGCGACAGATTGATGTGACCCGCCTCATCGACAAATTCAAGTTTCAATCCACGCCCCCGTGAAGGGGCGACCAAGAAGGTTCCCATCGCCGAGACCGCCGCCATGTTTCAATCCACGCCCCCGTGAAGGGGCGACGGAATTCACCGGCACACCCAGCCACCCCAGCACAGTTTCAATCCACGCCCCCGTGAAGGGGCGACGAGCTGGTGTACAGCGAGCTGGCCAAGCAGGCAGGGTTTCAATCCACGCCCCCGTGAAGGGGCGACCTGATTGGTCTGCCACGGCTGCGGGGCATGATCCAGTTTCAATCCACGCCCCCGTGAAGGGGCGACCCTTTTAAGTCGTGACCTCAACAGAGGCAACTGTTTCAATCCACGCCCCCGTGAAGGGGCGACAAGATGGGCAGCTCTGCTCCTGTTGTCTGGAATGAGTTTCAATCCACGCCCCCGTGAAGGGGCGACCTGGTTGGCACTCTACACCTGGAACCGTACCGAGTTTCAATCCACGCCCCCGTGAAGGGGCGACGGCTGAACAAGCTCCACACGGCTGATTTCAAAGAGTTTCAATCCACGCCCCCGTGAAGGGGCGACTTGCCGCAAAGATTCCCCTCACCAAGGCGGCATGGTTTCAATCCACGCCCCCGTGAAGGGGCGACTTCGGACGAAGATGAATTCAACAAACCAATAAAGTTTCAATCCACGCCCCCGTGAAGGGGCGACACGATATTACCCGGAATTACCCGGAATTTTATTTGTTTCAATCCACGCCCCCGTGAAGGGGCGACCGAGGGGCATTGCCGAGATGCTGCTGGGAGTGATGTTTCAATCCACGCCCCCGTGAAGGGGCGACGTACTCAGGAGGCGGGCATGAGCGAGAGCATGGTTTCAATCCACGCCCCCGTGAAGGGGCGACGGCAAAGACCGAGGAAATCAACAAGGAGCTCTTGTTTCAATCCACGCCCCCGTGAAGGGGCGACTGTGCGTCGGATGAACAGACCATGGGAGGGCTTGTTTCAATCCACGCCCCCGTGAAGGGGCGACACCATGGAGAGAGAGGATAACGCAGTTCAGCGTAGTTTCAATCCACGCCCCCGTGAAGGGGCGACAACTACTCATCATCAAGTCAAACCTGTAATCAGTTTCAATCCACGCCCCCGTGAAGGGGCGACATGACAACGCAGTTTGCCCAGGCCGATGCACAAATGTTTCAATCCACGCCCCCGTGAAGGGGCGACCCTCCGTGTTGGCGATTTTTACGCCTGATATAAGTTTCAATCCACGCCCCCGTGAAGGGGCGACTGGGTCATACTGCTGGTACCAGCGCTGGTCAGCGTTTCAATCCACGCCCCCGTGAAGGGGCGACTAAATAAATTGTATCAATTCTAAGGAGTTAAACATGTTTCAATCCACGCCCCCGTGAAGGGGCGACATAACATGATACGTTGGTATTATTACACTGATCAGTTTCAATCCACGCCCCCGTGAAGGGGCGACCTTCCTCCTGTCGAGAGGAAGGCGTTTGGAAGGTGTTTCAATCCACGCCCCCGTGAAGGGGCGACCCATACGATTTTGATAGCCAAACAAAACATCATTTGTTTCAATCCACGCCCCCGTGAAGGGGCGACCCGGCGGGGCATTCAGCGCCGCCAAGGACAAGCAGTTTCAATCCACGCCCCCGTGAAGGGGCGACTCACTGCAAAGGCTCGCATGTCGTTGTAGGCCTGTTTCAATCCACGCCCCCGTGAAGGGGCGACCGCACCGTTGCCCAGGAGTTGCAGGCGGTCCTCCAGTTTCAATCCACGCCCCCGTGAAGGGGCGACACAGCCTGGTCATCATCGATGAGGCCGACTACTTGTTTCAATCCACGCCCCCGTGAAGGGGCGACGACAAATTGTGTCAACAATGATAAAAAAGAACTGTTTCAATCCACGCCCCCGTGAAGGGGCGACCCATGGACGGCGCCGATGCGGTGCCTACACTCATCGTTTCAATCCACGCCCCCGTGAAGGGGCGACCCATTCAGATGCTGTGTATCGTCCGACATGGTTTGTTTCAATCCACGCCCCCGTGAAGGGGCGACACACAAGGCTACGGTATTAGGTGATGATGAACCGGTTTCAATCCACGCCCCCGTGAAGGGGCGACACCCTATGTATAAATCTTCTCTCAGACGCACGAGTTTCAATCCACGCCCCCGTGAAGGGGCGACATGAGTGTAGGCACCGCATCGGCGCCGTCCATGGCGTTTCAATCCACGCCCCCGTGAAGGGGCGACAGGTGCTTTCGGAGGCATCGCAAACCTAATTCAGTTTCAATCCACGCCCCCGTGAAGGGGCGACACCAACAGCGGTTAAGTTGGCGACTACAGGCATGGTTTCAATCCACGCCCCCGTGAAGGGGCGACGCCTTTTGGCCCGCCTTTATAGGAGTTTTTGGTGTTTCAATCCACGCCCCCGTGAAGGGGCGACCGCCGTTACTGGAGCCCTAGGCCCAAAACGATAGGTTTCAATCCACGCCCCCGTGAAGGGGCGACGCTCTGCCGCAGGATTGTTCATGACCGCCCTTGAGTTTCAATCCACGCCCCCGTGAAGGGGCGACAACACGGAGAAGAGGGGTATTATCTGTTAATCAGTTTCAATCCACGCCCCCGTGAAGGGGCGACGGCTTGCAGCCAGAAATCATAGCCCGCCTGCTTGTTTCAATCCACGCCCCCGTGAAGGGGCGACCAATCTCGTGGGCGGCTCCCAGCAGCGCCACCGTGTTTCAATCCACGCCCCCGTGAAGGGGCGACGGGCGAATGTTGGGGGGACTAGGCTTGTATTGTGTTTCAATCCACGCCCCCGTGAAGGGGCGACATGCCGACTTGGTGAGGGGAATCTTGGCGGCAAGGTTTCAATCCACGCCCCCGTGAAGGGGCGACGAGCATACGGCGGTTCTTCTTTGCCATGTTGCGGTTTCAATCCACGCCCCCGTGAAGGGGCGACACCAGCAGTTGAACGACAACATGGCCTTCATCCAGTTTCAATCCACGCCCCCGTGAAGGGGCGACGCTCGGCCCGAAGGTCATCGGCCTCCGCTAAAAGTTTCAATCCACGCCCCCGTGAAGGGGCGACGCGGGCCGAATGCTGGGGGACTAGGCTTGTAATGTGTTTCAATCCACGCCCCCGTGAAGGGGCGACGTCCGATGGCGACCGCTACGGTGACGACATGTGGTTTCAATCCACGCCCCCGTGAAGGGGCGACTTAACCTCCCCGGAGGAGGGCGCCTCAAACAAGTTTCAATCCACGCCCCCGTGAAGGGGCGACTCAAAATTCGACAAGGTTATTGACACGAACGGATTGTTTCAATCCACGCCCCCGTGAAGGGGCGACAACTGCGAGGGGATGATTGTACACCTCGATGTGTTTCAATCCACGCCCCCGTGAAGGGGCGACACGGCAACAAGAAACTTTCCGCAAACTTCAAGGTGTTTCAATCCACGCCCCCGTGAAGGGGCGACTATATTTTACTTAATTAGTTGTAAAACAAGTAGATACAATCGTAAAAATGCGAACCTATTTGCCCTACAGTTTACAGGAGGATTTATGTATGAATTATTTTATTCTCTAACAAGAGAATAGATAGTCCTTCATGACTTATTGTAAAGTGTTTGCCTATGGTTCGCAACCGTTTTTCTTATAAAATTAAAAGTCCTTGAGGATTGAGGATCTCCTTTTGTCCTATATGTTCCACACGTTTTTGCCAATTAGCGCCGAGGGAATAAAAGCGAAGGCTGTCATAATCTGGATTGATTTCTTTCATCAATTTATTCTTTAGCTCCACCCATTGGGCTGGTTCGACGAGACACTCAAAAACAGAATATTGTACCCTCTGGCCATAATCCTGCAATATCTTTGCAACCCGTCGCAATCTTTTTTCACCGTGCTCATCATGTGCCACATCATAGCTCACCAGCATCATCATATCCGATCCTCCTTTTATCTCCAAATATAAACGGGATACCCATCTATATCACCACGAATATATCGAGCCAACAGCCGGGCTTGCGTTTGGAACAGTATCGCCAAATGCATCTTTTTTTCTACGTATGGATGAGAGAGCACTGCCTCCTTTTTTTTCTGATAAGCAGCAATCAAAGTTTTGCGAGTTTCCTCGCTCATCACTACAGCGCCACTTGCAGACTGCTGGAATCCCTTCCCTGTCACCTCGCCTCGATTTATCAGCGACAAGACAAGCCTGTCAGCGACAGGAGCCCTGAATTCTTCCATCAAATCCAGAGCCAAGCTGAGTCTCCCCGGCCTGTCACGGTGCAGGAATCCAACGGCAGGATCAAGACCGACACACTCCAGCGCACTGACCATGTCATGGAAAAGTACCGTGTAGGTATATGAAAGCATCGCATTCACATTGTCCAAGGGAGGCCGTCTGCTTCTTCCAGAAAACGAAAAGACCTCCTTTTGGGATACAATCAATTCATCAAAAACGGAAAAATACGCCTCTGCAGAATCTCCTTCCAATCCCCTGAGTCTATCCAAGTCGAATTCCTTCGGAATCTTCTTTAAATTAGTCGAGAGAATTGCAATAGCTTGCTGCACCCTACAAGCATCAATCTTCTCTCCATGATCTCGAATCGCCCGCTGAAGCACATTCCGCTGATTCGCAAGCTTGCCGGCAATAAAGAATTGTGCAACCTGTGCAGAACGAATCTTGTCATCAGAGATACGATACTGCTCCTTCCGCAACAGGACATTGCCAGCCACCGGCCCTTGCACACGGGCAAGGTATTTTCCCGACTCAGAAAGGAAGCTCACGGTGATATTGTACTCAGGACAAGCCCCCAACAAGAACGGACTGACAGAAACATTTCCGAAACAAACGATGCTATCTAAATTGATGAGCGGAATTGCCGCAACCACCTTCTTATCAACGACAAGCTCTACCGTCTCGCCCTTCTTATGAAGATAAGACTTCTGTGTCATAACATATAAGGTATTAAGGAATCGTTGCATCAGAAGTCCTCCTCGTCCAGTGCCGCAGAGTTCACCAGCCTTCTCTTTAGGTATATTTCCACCGACTTGTTCCTCCCAGCAGATTCAGGAAAGCATACATCTATGAACGAACAGCTGTTGCATTTCTTTGTATATTGGGCGGCAGGAGTCTTTCCTTCTTGTATCAGCCCATGGAATTCCTCTGCAACCCGGATAGTTTCCTGCCGCAACTCAGGTGACATATCAACTGGAATCCTTTTCCGCACCTTAAAGTAGAACAAGGCTCCTTGATCAATCTGTACACCCAGCATCTCTTCCAGACACATGGCTTGGGCGCACAGCTGCACCTCGTCACTGAAATCCTCTTTCGGTTTACCATGCTTGTATTCTATTGGAATGACAGTACCGTCGGAATAGAATTCCACGGCATCTGTTTTTCCGGTCACCCCCAGCCTACGGGACGCAATCTTCAAGTCCCGTTCTGTGCGTATGCACCGACGGGACTCCCCGATGCCACCGTGAACCTTCTCATGGAGAATCCGCCCAGAAGCCGTGAAATAATTCTCGCTCCATAGCTGCTCAACATGTATAAAAGCACACTGCCGCGGGCAAAAGCATAAGTGCTGAAGCCCGCTAAGCAGCAAGTAGTCCGGCTCCTGATACATCAAAGCGTCACAACTGTTTTTGTTTCAGAAAGCGGCTTTCCGTCAAGGGAAATGGTATAGTCCGTAAAATCCCTTGCAGGACTATTGCCAGTGAGTTCTGCCTTTATACGGCTAAACAGCTCATCTGCAGGTTTTGAGCCAAGGGCGGAATTGTGCTCAAAAATCACAAGCCGCCGGGTGGTCATCAGTCCACGAGCCGCAGACCGGTCAAACTCAAACATCTGCACCAGCGCTTCCCAGAGCAAATCCAAGTCTTCTGCAGAAAATCCCGTGCTTGAAGCGAAATGAGGGGAGACAAAGCCATAAGCCCGGTAGAGCCCGTAGGGAATGGTATATTTTCGCCCCATTGTCCTGTTGTCTCCTCCCTGCTTTTCAGCTTCCTCTGCAGTGGCAACAGCCATTCGGGTGATGCTATGCTCAAAGGTCACAACTGGCTCCACAGAGCGGGCAAAGGTCAGCTGCACCGGGCCTCGAACCTGTCCCGCATTGGCACCAGTACTCATCACAGCACCAAAAGTTCTAACATCATAGAATTTCTTGCACATCCCAACACGACCTTTTTCTACATCGTCCCCCTTCGCCTTGTTTTTTGAGTCGGCTTTAATTCCCAAATCAGCATAAACATCATCAATCTCGTTATTCAAGATTGCTTTTTCCTTCACAAAAATATCATATCCAGCCGCATTTCCCCTTGTCAGCTGCACATAATTGCGAACCTTACGTTTCAGACAAACGTCGGTAACAATACCATGTCCAGTCTCCGCATCAATGCGGGGAAGGTTTCCTGCATCTGGATCGCCATTGGGATTTCCATCCTTTACATCAAAGTACAGCACAAAGTCATACCGCTTCTCAAGCTTAGCCATAATCAATTATCTCCTTCTGTTTCTTCAGATTTATTTGTTTTCTCAAAGAAGCTCTGCTTCTCATGATAGTAACCGATTGCAAAGTAGGACTGCTCATTCAAATCAAGGTGAGCGGGAAATGAGTCGATCAGGTTCATTATCTCACCGATTTCTTTCTCACTATTCACCCGAAAAGCAGCATTGTCATAGCTACTCAAATGATGACGATTCAACCTCGACAATTGGGCAAATACCGTCCTCGGATTGGTGGAAGCAGCCCCATAAAACCTGTCCACGATTGTTGCCTTCAGTCCAGGATGTGTGTCCTGCTGAACCTTCTCGAAGACTGCGAACAGCCGCCCCAAGAGATAGCCCTTGTTTTTTTCATTTCTGTCCAATGCCACAGAAACCTCCTTGTTTATTCGAATCAAATAAGCCTTTAGAATTGCCGCTCGTTTTGGTGTTACTTCTTGCTCCGCACGAATTCGGCGGATGCACTGCTGCTGCAAGGTTACAGGATAGGGAAGCCCCTTCAATATGGACTGCATCACAGCACCAGTAAGATTAGGGGCAACATTATCCATTTTGTGCTCCAAGGCTGTTGCAGAAAGAATCTGATAAAGATTCAGATGCTCAACAGAACCTTTGGGTCGTGTGATTTCAAAATCATCAAAATGCTGTTTTATCCGCTTAGCAAAGTTTTCAACCTTACCCATTTCCCAGAAGCGAATAGCAATACGGGCTACATTTGGAGAGAGGCACAAAACATAGAAATTCGAGCTAAAGTCTGCGTCAAATTTTCCTGTGTTTACTGCATCAAAAAGATTTTTCACTTCATGTACATCTTCATCTGGATTATCTTCATTTTTACCTGAAAATAATGATGAATAAAAAATATCTTCAAAAGGCTCAGCTTCTTTCTTTTCCGCCCAGAAGACAACGGTATCTTTACCAAGCCGGAATCTATTATTCTTTGACTTGATTAAATGATTCAATGCTTTTGTATAGGCTGCCTCAGCTTGTACAGATACCGGGGCATTATAAGACTGTTCCTTTCCATAAGAATCATAGCCACTATTTTTCTGAAACCCTATTAAAGATGCAGTACTTTTAGCCCCTAAAATAGGTGTCTGAGTATGAAGACGTTTGATTACAGCCGTTTCCCCTGTAATTAAACAAACTCCATTTACGTTATCATTTGTCACATCAGAATTAGGCTCCATAATAGACTGATGAGCAATTATACTTCTTTGATAAGCTTTAACAGCCTCTCTATAAAAAACAGGATAATCATCACCAAACAGTATAAAGGAAAGATTGCAACCAGGTATTTTCACACAATCTGACCACACTTCATCTTGTTTTATGATTGTATAATTATCTTTTTGATATTTCTCATAAAATGAAATAATTGCTGCAACACCTTTATCTTTTTTTAAGGAATCTGGTAAGGAATTCAATGATTCAATAAAAGTATGATTTTGTTTGGCTGCATCAGAAATTGCTTTCTCATTTGACTCCCCCTTTTCCTTTTTGGGCTCATTGAGGATATACCCATAATGATCCCATAATAAGAATGTAGTTTCATAGGATTTTGATCCACTCCTTTTTATTGATTGTGGAACTTGGTAAATTCTTCCTACAAGTTTTCCATCTTTTTCTTGCCTAACATCTTCCAACCTTACAAAGGTTCCGTCTTCCTTAATTTTTATAAGAAATTTCAGTTCTTTACTCTCAAATCCATCTTCAGGAAGTGCATCACCTTTTCTTTGGGCATATTCGTACAAGGCTTGTAAAATCATTTGTGAACCTCCTCGCTGTCCCAATCAGGAACATTTACCACTCCGTTTTCAAGCCGTGCCCTAAAAAAGGCAGGCTTTATATCATCGGGGCCGATTTTCCCTGGATTTTTCACCCCAGAATAATCCATGTCATACAGCATAAAGCCTAAATCACGAGTTTCTGGAATTGGTGCCGCAGCTTCTTTCTTTGCATCCACCAGCTTGAAAAAGCAACTGAATTCCCTGCATCCTAGATATGGCTGAAAAAAGCACTGCCCCTTCTTTGCCCTGCGCTCAAACATGCTGTTGTATTTGGCGGGGTTTTCATGCGGATGGTCGTCAGTCAGTTTCCTGGCTAACAATTCCTCTTTCTCCTGTGCATCCACAAGATACTCCGGCAAAGGGGTTTGAGTTTCCCTGCGTTTCTTGGGAGGAATAAAAACTAGGTCGGCATGAATGCGGTAGCGGACATCCTTTAGAAATAGCCCAGCCCGTTGCTGTCGTTTTTCTTCAATATAAATTCCACTGGAACTGTCGTTTGCCACTACACTAACTTCATTTCGCCGCAGGTTAATCCACTTTATGGGACTCAACACTTCTATCTTCCGTACTTTCCAGCAGACGGCGGGCTTCCAGAAAATCGCCTCAAAGATGGCTCTGGCAGCCGATGGCGTTATCACATCGTAACTCACCCGCTCCACCTTCATCTCTGGACGAGTAAAGCAGGCATACTCACCCCATACCTCAAGGCAAAATGTCTTGTCAAAAAATTCCTTCATCAATTTCTCGTCCTCCTTCTGTCTAAAATATATACGTACTGAATGACTGAACAGAATCAGCAACAAGTCCCAGCCCCGCCTGATACAAAGTGCCATCATCAAGTGACTGCATGAAAACTCCTTCTATTGGCTGCAATACCCTGCCAGCCTTCACTAACTCCTGAATCTCTCTCATCGGCAGATTAACCGAATACCGCCCCAACTGTCTGAAAAGCTTCTTATCCACATCACCAGAAGCGAGTCTTTGGAGCAAGGCAAGGTTATCCTTCCCCACTCTTGGCGAACAATACCGAACGTATATTGTTCCCTGAAACCCGTTGTCTATCAAATGATACTTATCAGAAAGGGTTCTGAATTGAAATTTTCCTTCTGACATTCCATCAAGCATGGCTTCCTTGAACATATTGTCTTTGTCAAAACCATTTATCTTTTTATAATACAATGTAAAGTACCTTTTGTACAAATCGGGAGTAAGCTTTAGCTCATAATTGTATTCCTCAAGCAAATCACGGGTGACTTCAGCTCCCTTTCGCAGTAGTCCCGGAGGATTTTTTGTCGGAGGCTCAAAAAGATACACCGTTCCTGCTTCAAGCTTACCTTCCCGATTGCAGCGACCTGCAGACTGGGCAACAGAATCCATCCCAGCCATGGCCCGAAAAACAACAGGGAAGTCAATGTCAACACCGCACTCCACAAGCTGGGTGCTGACCACACGGATAACGTCTCCCTTCCTCAATTTTGCTTTTATATCGGAAATAATCTCAGAGCGTTCCTCAGCACACATGAGTGCGGAAAGATGGATTGTTCCGTCAGGCATCAAAGCATGTAGTTCTCGACAGTCTTTTCTTGTTTGCACGATACACAAAACCTGTTTATATTCACAGAGCTTATCTGCTAAAGTCCTCCAGTCAGGAAGTTTTTCCTTTGCAAGATTAGAATCGATTTCCACACGTTTCAATTGCTCTGACAGTTCTTGTGGATTGTCAATAATTGGAACAACACAATCTTTCTCAAGCCCCTCAAACATATAGGTATCGGAACCAATTTGACCTTCCAATACAGGTTGTGTTGCGGTACAAAGAACAACCGTCACGCCAAAGCATTTCACTAGTCCCTGCAATACAGAAAGAATCGATTTCAAGTATTCAGGAGGAAGCATTTGCACTTCATCCAAAATAATCACAGAGTCAACAATATTGTGGAGTTTTCGGCACGCAGAGCTGTGGGCATTGAACAGGGATTCAAACAGCCGCACATTTGTTGTTACAATAATCGGAGCGTCCCAATTTTCAACCGCAAGCTTCTGCTTTTTCATTATTTCATACTTCTCGTCCTGCTCGAAATTGAAATTGCAATGGTGCTCAAGGACATTTTCTTCACCGAACAAGCATTTCCCGAATTGTCTCATCTCCTTTATTTTGTCATCATCATCAGTTCCATATTTGTATACCTTTGCCGTCTGTTCAATAATACTGGTATATGGAATTGCCATGATTATCTTCTTCTTGCCATGGTAAAGGGCATGCTCCAATGCAAATGCCATTGATGATAGTGTCTTTCCGCCACCAGTGGGGACATTGAGAGAATAGAAACCCGGCTCCAATCTTGCCTTTTCCCGACAAGACTCCAATATTGAACTTCGGATATTATTTATCTTAGAAGGTAAAGAATTTTTAGCCATTTCCTCCATGTGAGAATCGAATTTTTTCTTCAACTCAAACAGACTGGTATCAGTTCCTCTCAATTCTGTTTGTTCTGGAGTCATAAAGGTTTCCGTGTCAAGAAAATCCGCATCAACAAGGCAGGAATACAGCATACGGATCCAAAGATGGAGATAATTAAGAATATTTTGAGAGGTATCCTTTTGTAGATCATTCTTCCCGAATGGCATCGATGTCGGAAAAGCGGTGGAGAACATTTCTTGTAATTGGGAAAGAGCAAGCAGTGACTCATATGAATGCTCATTCAATATTTTCTTCAACTCATTCCCTCTACCAATATCATAATCAGGCAAACCCGCATGATGCCCAGCTATTAGATATGGAATAACTTTGGCAAGAGGATTCCTTGGATTCATTCTCGAAAAGGCATATTGTGCTCCCACTTCACTATGATTGATAGAACTTGATTTTAGTCCACGAATATATTTTTGCCAGTCTGGGAATGCCTTGCCTAAATCATGGAACATCCCTGCAAATTGTGCCCAATCCTCATTTCCAAAACTTTGTGCAAATTCTCCGGCCAAACGAGCGACATTTTGAGAATGTTCAATCAGAGATTGTTCTTCATCACCATTTTTATGCGCAATTATTTCCCCAATTCCCGCCATACCTATTCCTCCTTCCGGCTCCAAAAATTGCCTCATCTCTCCCATTATACCACATACCTGTCCCAAATAATGACACAGTAAGTATGTTTTTCCACTTTTTTTTCTGACCTTCACTAATTCTCCAGCTCATGTCATCGTCAAGCTGCTGGAACGAGGCGGGCACAAGCCCATCCTCCTCTAGGCTGTCCTGGTCATAGGGCTTCCCATGCCCAGGGCAACGAGAAATTTTACATAATCCTTTAAACCCACCTCATATTTGTACCAGAGCCACCGTTTCTTGGTGGAGGGGAAAAGGCGGACAATAAGGCTGTCCATTCCTCTTAGACCGGGATGCTCCACTACGGGAGGCAGCGCCGGCTCCTGTTCTTGGACCTCCTGCCGGGGAGAAAGATTGAACCTGGCCAAGAGCTCTGGCGACATGAAGGAGGCAAAGCTATTTGTGCACCCGGCAAAATCACCGTCCCGGCCGCCGTTCTTTCGCCAGGACAGCAGTTCAAGGGGCTGGGCATGGAGGAATTCGAACTGAGGGTTCAGGAATTTACTGCAACACAGTTTTTTCAAGACAAGGGCGGTGTTCAATGCGTCATCGCTTGCCTGATGCTGCCGTCCCTCAAACCGGCCCAGGGAAAGCCGTACCGCAGATTCCAAGGACACCGGAAGCCGGGCTCCCAAGGTCTTCATAAAGGTTCCCTGCAAATCAACAAAGGTCTTCAGATTCTCCTGAAAATCGATGCGATGCCGGGCCTTGACAGAAAACTCATTCCAAAGCTGGGTATAGTCCATCTCGCCCCAGCAGAAGGTGGTCACCTCCTGGTCTCCCAGCCAGTACAGATACTTGTCAAAGACAGTCACCAAATCCTCCGCATTCTCCACCATGTCCTGCCGGATGCCGGTCAATTCCTGAATGACCGGGGTAATGTGACTCAGACTGGGCCGCACAAAGGAAGAGAAAGTGTCCAGAACCGTAAAGTTCTGGTCCAGCATCACTGCTCCCACCTGAATAATCTCTCCCTTCAGCCCCTGCAGCATCCGCCGATTTTTGCGGGAAAGCTGGCTCATTTCCAAATCAATGCACACATATCGCATCATCCGTTTCCTCCTTCCGATGACAGGGACACCGCCCTCTTTGTACCAGTATAAAGGAAATGGTGTCCCAAGGAATGACACACTGAAATAAATTCCTCGATTTTTTTAATACAAGAGGCTCGTCCGCTCCGCTTCCTGCCGCACCGCCTCCCGCAGCCTGGGAGGATTCAGCACCTGCACCTTGCTGCCAAAGGACATGACCCAGTGGAGGCTCTCCTCAAACTGGTTTGTCTCGAATTTCAGGTAGACCGAGCCGTCCTCCTGCTGGCGGCACTCCTGGTTGGCGTGCCATTGCCGTTCCAGAATGTAGGTGTTCACGTCGGCGGAGAACAGCAGCTCCACCACAAAGCGTTCCCTCTGGGCCCATACCCCAAAGTCCGGGTCGATGTAGTCGTTCAGGTCAAAGCCCTCCTCCAGCTGGAAGAAGGCATCCGTCACCTGAAGGCCATCAATTCGGGCCAGATTGTACACCCGGATGTCATTGTGACGGTGGCAGTAGCCGATGACGTACCAGTCTCCCCGCTGGCACAGGATTTTATAGGGATTGAACCTGCGCTGGATGTAATCCTGCCGCTTGATGGAGCGATAGGCAAACTCCAGCGTCCTCTTTTCCTTGATGCCTTCCAGCACGCCGAAAAACACCTGCTGGTCTATCTGTGGTTGGGGATTGAAGATGAAATGAACCTGGTCTGCATTGAAGCTGGTGGAGACGGCCACCTTCTTGGGCAGCATGTCGAGCATCCGCTTCATAATGGACTCGAATACCGAATCCAAGGGTGTCCCCTTGTACTGCTCCATCAAGGGAAGGATGATGTGCAGGGTAAAAAGCTCACCCTCCGTCAGCAGGAAGCTGGGGATGGTGTAGTTCGGGTCGCTGATGTAGTAGCCGCTCCGCTCCGAACAATATTCCATCGGCACCTGATACCTGTCCTTCAAGAAGTCGATGTCCCGCATGATGGTGCTCCGGGACACCTCGAACCGCCTCCTCAAGTCCGACGCATTGGGATACTTGCCCTGCCTCACCATGTCCACAATTTGCAGCAGCCTCAGCTGCCGGGTCTTGTCCTCCCGAACCCTTCCTTCTGATTTCTTTTCCTGATTCATAGCCACTCCTTTCAGTTCTTCCCCGAATTATACCACGACTATCCGTTTTCTGGCATTGTCATTCCTCCAGCAAAAAGGACTGTCTTTCGACAGTCCTTTTGTACAATGATGGGAAGCTGCTGACACCCCATCCCTCACCAGTTCTCCGGGTCACGCCCTTCGTCCAGGGCGGCATTGTGCAAGGCGGCCTCATTGGAGCCGGGTGTCATCAGTCGGTCAAAGTAGTTTGCGTCGGCAGAATCCAGGCCGCTGGATTGGCTGTATTTGTGGAGCCCCTGGCTCTCCGCCAAGTCTTCTTCGTCAAGGCGCTGAATCTGACTGGCAGCCAGTACCTCGTCTCCAGAGGCAAAACCCTTTGCCACAATCAATCCCAGCACCACCACAATCGCAATCCCGACAACTATTCCCATCGCTTTCCTCCTAAAATACAATGCCAGCGCAAGTCACCTAGCACACCACCTGATTGCGGCCGTTTTTCTTGGCCACATACAGTTTCCTGTCCGCTTCCTCAATGTCCTTTTCCATGGGCTGCTCGGCATGAACCTCGGCCACACCAAAGGACATGGTAATCCTGAGTCCGCCATTTTCCCACGGACAGGATGAATTCTCTATCTGGATCCGCAGCCTTTCGGCGAATTCCCTGGCCTGCTCCAGGGTGGTCTTTCGTAATATCAGGATAAACTCCTCGCCGCCCCAGCGGGCCACCGCCCCCTGCTCACCTACGGCATCCTGAAGGATTCCGGAGACGAGCTTGAGCACAGCATCCCCTGCGGCATGGCCATGGACATCATTTACCTGCTTGAAAAAATCCACGTCGCACATCACCAGGGATGCTGGCTGACTGGTGAGGGTAGGCTCAACACATTCATCGAAATACTCCCAAAACCCCCGCCTGTTCTTCAAGCCGGTCAGCACGTCCACCAGGGTTTCCTGATACAACAGGTAGGCCTCCAGCGTGCGGCCGCAATAGGCTGCGGACATGGACAAATGCCGCACATCCTGCTCGTCAAACCTGCCGTAGCCGCTCGCCGTCAGCTTGTTTATTGCCTGGAATGCACCAATTACCCTTCCCTTGGAGTCCGTCACCGGGATGCACAGGATGGAGCGGCTCACAAAGCCGGAGGACAGGTCAACCTCGCTGCAAAACCTTCCGTCGGAGTAGGGGTTGTTGATGATGAGCACCTCATTGTTCTGGATGGAGGCCCCAACAATTCCCGTGCCCTCCTCAATCGCAATCCTGCCCCGCCCCAATGCCACGATGGTCCAATACTGTCCCTTCTTGCGGTCCCAGTACCAGAATGAGGCGCGCTCCGAGTTGGCTAGGGTGCGTCCCATGTCGGTAAGCAGCAGGATGGTGGACGAAAATCCCCTTTCACCAACCAGCTGGTTCATGTAAAAAAAGATTCTCTCCAACATGTCCTCCGGAGAGCGCTCATGGAAATCAAGTTCCTCCGGTGCCACCAGTCCTTCCTCCAGCAGCTCAATCTCCTCCATCTCCTCCTCAAAGGCGTAGGCATCGTGGAGGTCGTGGTAGCCAAAGAGCACCTGGGCATCGGAAAAATGCCGCTCAAAAAACGGCCGGTAGCGCTCAAACCGCTGCTCCAAGTCATCGTCCTGCCCCGACATCCGTTCCTGGAGGTTGGAGTCAAAGATTCGCAGGCAGACCAGATAGGGGCGCAGGGTCTGGGCCCATCGCTCCGGAGAGATGGGGGAAAGGGCTGCCCTGCAATAATTGAGGCAGAATCCGATGTTCTGGCAGTCATCCAATCCTTTGAACAAACTCAAAAACAAGGCAGGATCTGCCTCGGACCTGTTCTCGAAGCAGAGCTTTACGGAAGGGAACTGCTGAATCAAGGGACGCAATTCCTGGCAGGCCACCTGCAAAAGCTCCTCAAAGTCAGGTGCATCAACGAGATAGGATGGGGCATTCACATGGAACAGCACCATCTCCAGCGAAAGCATTTCGGCAATCTTGAGGCACTGGCGCATACGCTCCACCGACACAGAACGAATCTGTGCATCCCGACTGAAGACGGATAAGTCGTGGAAGGCCCCCATCATCATGCTTCCTGCAGGAAGCCCCTTTGAAAGATATTGCGACACTCGTTCCTGGACACAAACCTCGTCATCAAGAATTCTGGCATCGGAAAAATCTGTAAGCTCGAAGGCCATGCTGCACAAGTCCGACCTCTGGCTAAACCCGTCCAAAGAATCCATGTCCACTGAAATTACATATTGCTTCATAACAAGGCTCCGAACCGCTACTAGTTATTCTAAGCCATCCGCCACATCGAGCGGCAAAGGGGAAAGAAACGACAAGGGGCCATCCCAAAATCCAGCCTAGCCATCTTGCAACCAAATGACCACTGCATTTCCTGGGATGGCCCCTGCTCAAGGTACCATACGGTATCTACCGAACGGCGATCTATTTTTCCGCAATCAGCAGCGTCTTTGAGTCCAGCACCAGTCCAGAGGTATGGGCATCCTCATTCCGCAGCTTCAGAATCAGCAGCTCGATGGAGCCAGCCCTTGCCTCAAGCCGGACAACGGCCTGGAACAGGCCCTGCAGGTCAGAGGCCAGGGTTCCGTCCAGGTCGCTGGCATCGGAAGAGGCGCTGAACCACACCGCCACACCAGACTTCTTGGCATAGTCGGCAATGGCCTGCACCTCCTCAGCCTTCAGCTTGGACAGGTCAACGCCGCCCACCACCAGGCAGGAGGCCTGGATTCCACCCTGGGCAAGGGCCTCCAAGGTGGTGACGATGTGGGGCAGGGCCATGGCATCCTGATGGAAGTTCAGGATGATGCGCTTGCGAACCAACTCTGTCACCAGCTCGTTGATATTGCTGATATTCTTCTTCTTTGCAATCTCGGTGAAGATGTCCTGGTACCAGGTAATCACGTTGGAAGAGTGCTGGTCAAAAGACACGTGAATCACCTGCTTGTCCTGCAGCAGGGTGTCCACACCGAACTGCACAAGAACAGATGTCTTTCCCAGCCCCTTCTTGGATGTCAGCAGTCCCAGCTCACCGGCCTTGAGGCCGCCGGTTGCCTTGTCAAAGCAACGAACGGGGCTCCGCTCAAACAACTCGTCCTTAATCATAGTTCCTCCTAAGTAAGATTGAAGGGCAAGACCCATCTCCTGATTATACCACAGGTTGCGGCAATCGGGGGGAATTCTTGCCCCTGTTCCCGTTTATTTTTGTTCCTTCTTGCGCTTCTCTTCGTATTCCTTTATCAAGGTGTCGGCGATGCTGGTGGGAACCTTGCCGTACTTGAGGAACTCCATGGAGAACTCGGCCTTTCCCTGGGTCAGGGAGCGGAGCACCGTGGAGAACCCGAACATCTCGCTGAGGGGAACCTCAGCCTCCACACGGGAGAAGGTTCCGTCCTCGGTGGAGGAGACGATGATGCCACGGCGCTGGTTGATGACGGCGAAGATGTTTCCCTGGAACTCGGTGGGTCCTTCGATGGACACCTTCATGATGGGCTCAAGGATGACGGGCTTAGCCTTGCTGTAGGCCTCCCGGAATGCACCCTGGGCTGCCACCTGGAAGGCGATGTCGGAGGAGTCAACGGGGTGGAACTGACCGTCGTTGATGGTACAGCGAACGCCCACAATGGGGAATCCGATGAGGGAGCCCTTGGTCATGGAGGCCCGGAATCCCTTGTCGCAGGAGGGGATGTACTCGTTGGGAATCACACCACCCTTGATGGAGTCCACAAACTCGTAGTCCTTGTCCTCCAGGGGCTCCATGAAGCCTGCCACACGACCATACTGACCGGAACCACCAGTCTGCTTCTTGTGGGTGTAGTTGAACTCAGCACGCTGGGTAATGGACTCACGGTAGGCAACCTGGGGCATACCGGTCTCCACCTCGCACTTGTACTCACGCTTCATGCGCTCGATGTACACGTCCAGGTGCAGCTCTCCCATTCCCTTGATGATGGTCTGGTTTGACTCAGGGTCAACGTAGGTCTGGAAGGTGGGGTCCTCCTTGGTAAAGCGGTTCAGTGCCTTTGCCATCTGGTCGGCGGACTTCTTGTCCTTGGGCGTAATGGCCAGAGAGATGACCGGCTCAGGAACGTACATACTGGTCATGGCATAGTTCAGGCCGCCGCTACAGAAGGTGTCGCCAGAGGCGCAGTCAACACCGAAGAGGGCAACGATGTCTCCGGGAACACCCTCGCTGATATCCTCCATGCTGGCAGAGTTCATGCGGACCAGGCGTCCCACCTTGAACTTCTTGCGGGAGCGGGTATTGTACAGCTCCTCGCCCTTCTTGAGGCAGCCCTGGTAGACACGAACATAGGTCAGCTGGCCGTACTGTCCGTCCTCCAGCTTGAATCCCAGGGAAACGCAGGGCTTGCTCTCGTCGCAGGAAAGCTCCACCTGCTCCTCGTTCTTGTCCAAGTCCAGAGCAAAGTTCTTTACCTCGGAGGGATCGGGCAGGTAGCTCACCACACCGTCCAGCAGGGGCTGGATTCCCTTGTTCTTGTAGGCGGAGCCACAGAACACCGGCACGAACTGCTCGGCCAGGGTTCCCTTGCGGATAGCGTCACGAATCATCTCCTCGGTGACGTTCTCCTCCAGCATGGCCTCCATCAGCTCGTCGCTGAACATGGAGGCGGCATCCAGCAGCTCCTCCCGGTACTTGTTGGCCTCGTCCACCAGGTGGGCGGGAATCTCCGCCATGCGGACCTCGGTTCCACTCTCGCCCTCAAAGTACATGGCCTTCATGGTAACCAGGTCAACCACACCCTCCAACTTGTCCTCCAGTCCGATGGGAATCTGCATCATGTAGGCGTTGAGACCCAGCTTTTCCCGCAGCTGCATCCGCACCTTGAAGGGGTTTGCGCCAGTACGGTCGCACTTGTTTACAAAGGCAATGCGGGGAACGTGATAGCGCTTCAGCTGGCGGTCCACGGTGATAGACTGGGACTGCACGCCGCCAACAGAGCACAATACCAAGATGGCTCCATCCAACACACGCAGGGAACGCTCCACCTCCACGGTAAAGTCAACGTGGCCGGGAGTGTCGATAACGTTTACTGTGTAATCCTTCCACTGAACCTGGGTTGATGCTGACTGGATGGTGATTCCCCGCTCACGCTCCAGCTCCATGTTGTCCATAACAGCACCGACACCGTCTTTTCCGCGAACTTCGTGAATGGCGTGAATCTTGTCGCAGTAAAAAAGGATACGCTCGGACAAGGTTGTCTTGCCGGAGTCAATGTGGGCGCTGATACCGATATTCCTCATCTTGGAAATATCAAAGCTCATCTTGTATCTACCTCTCAACAAAAATGGTTTGCAATAATAGAAAAAATTGAATACCCTAGTCTACAGGAAACAGGGAATAGTATCAAGAGGGGGCAGAAAACAGCAGAGATTGCAAATCCTTTACAAGAACCTGCAATCTCTGGGAGACAACAAGCCTTGGTGAAGCCTAGTGATGCTCCACTGTCTTGAAGTAAGAGATGGCATCCGCCAGGGTGGATGCCTGGGCAGCCAGCTCCTCTGCCTGGGATGAAAGCTCCTCCGAGGCGGCGGAATTCTCCTGCACCACATTGTCCAGGTCCACGATAGCCTTGGCAATCTGCTGGGCTCCAGCATCCTGCTCACGGGAGGCCACGTTGATTTCCTCCACCAAGGAGGCCGTGTTCTCAATGGCGGGAACCACCTTGTTGATGAGGTCTCCAGCCTCCTCTGCGATGGAGACGCTGGTGGTGGCAAGCTCGTTTATCTCGTTGGCGGCCAGCTGGCTGCGCTCCGCAAGCTTGCGTACCTCGCTGGCAACAACGGCAAAGCCCTTTCCTGCATCCCCGGCACGGGCCGCCTCAATGGCAGCGTTCAAGGCCAGCAGATTGGTCTGGCTGGCAATTCCTTCTATAATATCAATCTTTTCTGCGATGGAGCGCATGGCCTCCACGGTCTTGTTCACCGCGTCGCCACCCTTGCGGCTGTTCTTGGCAGCTTCGTCGGCAAAGGCTGCCGTCTTGGAGGCGTTGTTGGCGTTTTGCTTGATGTTGGCTGCCATCTGTTCGATGGTGGCGGATATCTCCTCTGTGGCGGATGCCTGCTGCGCCGCACCGGAGGAAAGGCTCTGGCTTCCGGCACTAATCTGGTCGCTGCCGGCATCCACCATCCGCACGCTATCCTGCACCTGGTCCACCACCTCCGTCAGATTGGTGAGCATGGCATCCAGCGCCTGTCCCAGCTCCCCAATCTCATCGTTTTTGGCAATGACCTTGCTGCGGACGGAGCGGTCCTGGTCAATGGCCAGATTCCCGGATGCCACCTCCTGCATGGCAGCCTTTACCGTGATGAGGGGATTGATGATTTTCCGAGAGAAGAAAACGCACAGGGATAGGCAGATTCCAATCAATATCAAAAAGACCACCACCACCATAATCTCAAGGTTTCGCATCATCCGATAAATTTCATCGGAGGCGGCATTGGTGGTGGTGGAAATCACATCGATGTAGTTGCCGGTTCCCACCACCCAGTTGAATTCCTTGAACAGGTTTGTGTAGCCACGCTTTGGCTGTGCCTCCGACTGCCCCGCCCTGGGAAACCAAAAGTCGAGGAAGCCGCCGCCCTGCCTGCCATTTTTGATGAACTCCTGCACGATGGCCAGCCCGTTTACGTCCTTGTAATTGTAGCGGTTGGTTCCCTCCGTGGCGTTTCCCAGCAGAACCACATTGTCTCCTTCCACGGTGTCAATCCAAAAATAACCCTCGGTACCGTAGCGGAGCGTCCTGATGAGGTCGGCGGACTGCTTTTTTGCCTCTTCCACTGTCATCTGGCCAGCCATGGCCTTGTCGTTAAAAAATCGCAAGATTCCGATGGCCGTATCCACCTGGCCGGAAATCGTGTCGTCATAGCTTTCCATCATGTTGGCGGAAAGCTGCTGGATGGAATACTCCTCGATATTCGTCATTCCCACCAGCATAAAGACAAACAGTGTCACACCCATCACAATCGAACTGCTCAGCGCAAGAATAGAAATCTGCACGCCCAACGACATCCTCATCTTCTTCATAATAAAGACCACCTTAGCTGTCAAATTTGTTGCTTGCTTTTTCTAACAGTATATCATATAAAGAAAAGAATGTGTTTAAAATATTCCTCCCGAACCAAAGTCTTGCAGGAGGACGGAAAGCTGGCGCCACAAAAGCCCCTCAACCATCACCGACTTCTTTCCCGTCAATTCCAAGGCCGAAGAGGGCAAAGTCCCCACGGCAGGGGTCGTTGGGCCAGACCTTGGCCAGGATTTCGGTGAGCTGCCGCGCCGTGGCAGCCGTTCCCCTAGCCTTCGGAGGAAGCAGGCCAAGCTCCACCGACTGGCGCAGTACGTGGGTGTCCAGGGGAATCAGCAGGTCGGCGGGAGAGTACCAACTCCACAGGCCCACATCAACCGGAGAATTTCGGCGCACCATCCAACGCAGGAACATGTGCACCCGCTTGTTGGCGGAATCCCTGCCCTTGGGGACAATTCTACAGCTGGGGAAGGTGGCTGCCACCAGCTCCGCTAGATGCAGGGGCGGCTTTTCCGCAGCGGTGCAGTCCGCAGGCTCGCAGCCACGGCAGGACTTATGCCTGCGGCGAAGAAATTCTCCCAGAGAGCCTGCCTCCTGAAAAATCGATTCCAGACGGCACAAAAGCAGATGGAGGTCATGGTAGGAGTAGAAGCGGTAGAACTTGTCTTGGGGAAAAGCGGTCGCCGGGGGAAAGGTTTTCCGATGCAGGCCGGAAGCCAGCCAGCTTGCAGGACCTCCGCAACGGTCGGCCAGCTCCAGAAGGCAGTCCACCTTCTGGAGGAACAGGTCCCGGCGGCCAAAGGACAGCATGGCGGTGATAAAGGCGGCAGCCTCCGTGTCAGGAGGCTGCCGGTAACGATGCAGCACCCGGCTGGGGTCATGCTCCATGAAGGCGGCACATTCGTACCTGTCTGCCAGCTGCCTCAGCCGGGATACTACCTGCGGGTCCAGATTACTTTGTCTCCAGTACGGCGATTCCCGGCAGGGTCTTGCCCTCCAGGAACTCCAGGGAGGCACCGCCACCGGTGGATACGTGGCTCATCTTGGAGGCCAGGTTGAACTTGTTCACGGCGGCAACGGAGTCACCACCGCCCACTACACTGACGGCACCCTTGGCGGTAGCCTCTGCCACCAGGTGGGCCACCTCGCCGGTTCCCTTTGCAAAGGCCTCGAACTCGAACACGCCCACGGGACCATTCCAGACGATGGACTTGGCGGAAAGAATTGCCTCCTTGTAGATGGCCAGGGTCTTGGGGCCCACATCCATTCCCATCAGGTTGTCGGGGATGTCTGCTCCGTCGATGGCAACGGCCTTGGCGTCGGGACTGAACTCGGCGGCACCCAGGTGGTCAACGGGAAGGATAATCCTTGCGCCCTTCTCCTCGGCGGCCTTCAGCAGGGACTTGGCGGTGTCGATGAAGTCCTCCTCCACCAAGGACTTTCCGATGCTGTGGCCCTGGGCCTTCAGGAAGGTGTAGGCCATTCCGCCACCAATAATCAGAGCGGAGGCATTCTTCAGCAGGCTTTCCAGCACGGCAATCTTGGAGGAAACCTTGGCCCCCCCGATGATGGCCACCATGGGCTTGGGGGGATTAGTCACCATGGGCTCCAGATATTGCACCTCCTTTTCCATCAGGAAGCCGCCAACCTTCACATTCATAAACTGGGCGATGGTGGCAGTGGAGGCATGGGCCCGGTGGGCAGTGCCGAAGGCATCGTTCACGTACACATCGCCATAGGTGGCCAGCTCCTGGGCCAGCTTCTTCTGCTCCTGGGTGTCCTTGGAGGTTTCCTCGGCATTGAAGCGGGTGTTCTCCAGCATCAGCACGCCCCCCTCCGGCAATGCGTCCACCACCGCCTTCTGGCCAAAGCAGCCCTCAGCAAAGGCAACGTCCCTGCCCAGCACCTTTGCCAGATACTCGCAGACAGGCTTCATCCGGTTCTTGCCGTTGATAAAGGCTTCCTCGTCGGCAGCGGTAAAGGACTTGCCAGCCTTCTCAGCCTTTTCCCTGGCCTTCTTTACGTCCTTCTTGGGATCACCCAAGTGACTCATCAGAACCAGGCTGCGGGGGGACTGGTCCAGAATGTATTTGATGGTGGGAAGTGCCGCCTGAATGCGGGTGTCGTCCTGCACCACTCCGTCCTTCATGGGCACATTGAAATCCACCCGCATGATGACACGCTTTCCCTTCAAGTCAATGTCCTTTACCGTCTTAATCATAACCTGCTCCTAAAAATGAAATTGATGGAAACGGCACGCCCGCTTCTATAAAAATATATCAGTTGGAGGGGGGAAAGTAAAGGGTTGGCTCCGGCCTTCCCGCCCCGCCACACCAGAAACGGTGGGCTTATAGTGCAGACAACCATCCAGACACACTTGATTAAATCCTCCGATTGTGCTAGTCTTGTATCCACGAGCCGGCGTGGTGGAATGGTAGACACGATAGACTCAAAATCTATTGCGGGCAACTGCGTAAGAGTTCAAGTCTCTTCGCCGGTAATTGACAGGCTGTCCTTCAGGACAGCCTTATTTTTTAATAGCGGCGATTTTGCAGCCCCTCCTCATCTCAGGAATCCGTACTCATAGACCTTCGGCTCAATCTTCTTGGCAAGCACCCTCATGTTTTCCCGCAGGCCGGCAATCAGTTGGCTGTAGGTCTCGTCGTCGGAGGCATTGTTCATCCGGCCCTTGGTCTCGCCCTGGAAGAATCTCCTGATGTCATAGAACGAGGCATCCGCCTGTGCCTTGGGCTGGGAATGGTAGTACCGCCACAGCTCCAGGGCAGACTCATACACTGCGCCGGCTTCGGCAGACAGGGGCAGCTTCTCCGGCTTCCGACCCTCCTCCGGGGAGAACAAGTCCGCCCCGCCCCGCTCCTCCACCTCCCCTGCCAGGAACCTGCTCATAAAGTTGGACTTGAACGCCTTCCTGCAGCCCACCTGCTGCTCGGTGAAGGGAATCCAGTGGTTCACGCCATGCTCGCAGCTGATGCGGTTCTGGCCGTGGAAGAGGGCAAGGGCCAGGCAGTCCGACTGGAACTCCCCGTCCTGCTGCCAGCCGTCTTTCGGAAAGAGGAACTGGTCGCGGTCGTTGAGCCAGGACTGGGGAATGCACTGGCGGACGGCAAGGTATATTGCAATCTCCCGGACATTCCTGGTGGAGACAAGGGTGCCCCGCGGGTGGGGAAGCTGACTTTTGTCGTTCACAATGTAGTTGAAGCTATTGTGCTGAAAGTCGGCCCCATTTGCATACATGAACCCAATGGGCTCCTCTCCGGGACGGTTCCGTGTGGTGATGATCCAGTCGTTTATCGAGCGGAAGCCTGAGACGGTGGTGAAGGTCCTCTGCCCCAGGAACCGGCCGTCCTCGTCATAGACATCCGCCACGGCCCTTGCGTACTCGCCAGTCTCCGCCGTGTTCCAGATGAAGAATCCGATGGGGAAATTTCCCTTCACATTGTCGAAGGTCTTCGCAGGCACCACGAACAGCCGCTCAAGCCTCGCGCGGAAAACCTGCCTGAAGCCGTCAAAGTTGGGGGCCTGCAGCATCTTGAGCTTTGAGAATTCCGCAAGGATGCACCCGCCAATCTCGCAGTAAATCCTGATGAAAAACTGGGCGAACAGCTCCCGCCCCGCAATTCCTATCTTGTCGAGATACCGCTCGTAGGTCCGCTGGGACACAGCAACATTGGTCTTGTTCTCACCGGTCCCAGAAATCGTCTTGACCGACGCAGCCTCCGCATAGGGCGGGTTGATGTAGATGACCAGCCTCCTTCGCCGCTGCTCGTCACGCAGGATTTCCCGCAGGGCCTCGGGACACTTGTCAAAGTCGTCGTTCAGGAAATCAAACTGGAAGACATGGTTCTCGAACATGCTCCAGCCGTTGGCTATGCGGTCCCGCATCACGTCCACGTCCTGCTTGTCCAGGGTGGAGGCGAACACGTTGCGGTAGTTCGCCAGCCCGTTCAGCAGGTTGCCCGTCCCGGCGCAGCAGTCCCAGATGTAGTACTCCTCCTGCCAGCCCTCGCCCAGAACCTCGGCAAGGTACTGCTGACTCTTCTCCACCCAAATCCGCGGGGTAAAGTACGAGCCCCGCCGCTCCCGGATGTCCTGGGGAACCAGCAGGTCACGCCTGCCGATGATGTAGTCCCAGTACTCCTCCTTGGGCGGCCGCTGGTAGATGCTCCAGAACTCCTTGTAGGCCCTCTGCCGGTCCTTGAACCCAACAATCTTGGACGCTATCATCCCCATCTCGTCCACGCTCTTGGCAAGCTCGTACCTTGTCCGCTTGAGGACAACATAGAGGGAGTCCTTCAGCGACTCCCCGTTCTCGGACAGCAGGTCCGCCAGGAAGAAGTCCGCCGAGATGATGCCCGCCTTGTTTGCCATCTCCCAGTCAACGGCAATCGAGGGCCTCACCTTGTCCGTCCAGTGCTGGAACACAAAGGTGAAGTTGTTCTTGGTGACGGATATCTTTTCCGTAATCTCCTTGTCCGTCCTGAAGTTGAGCCTGATGAAGTCCTTGAATTCCCTTTCCTGCTCCCGATACTTGAACAGGATTGAGCTGCCCTCCAGGATTTCCTTGCACAGCCGGTACAACTGCCGGAATTCCTTCGTGTCGTGGTTGGAGGGCGCCACGTTCCAGTTGAAGTCGTTCTGATAGAAGATTTGCTGAATCTCGTGGTATTCTATGAAGGCGAACTTTTCCGCATCAAAGGCACCGATGTATTTGGGAGGAAGGTATTTTTCGTAGGTGCGTTCCTTCCCCACCGTCAGAATCAGCTGGACCAAGGACTCGTAGATGTCGTGTCCCGTGCCCTGCTTTGCCTCCGCCCACAAAATTGACTTCAGTCCGTCGTCCTCAAGCTCCTCGAACAGGGACCTGGTGCTGTTCCGCAAATTATGCGTCGCCACCACAAAGTCGATGTTGCCCAGCTGGGTGTAGCGGTACTTGGAGAAATAGTCGTCCCGTACCGCTATCTTCAGCGACTCCTCCCTGGTCTGTTTCCTGCGCTTCATGTCCATTGCTCCTCCAAGTCCTACTATACCAGATTCTCAGGTAAAAAGCACGAGACTGGGGATGACGAATGTGGAAATGCCATGCCTCGCCAAAATACAAGATTTCCTATAGACGTACTAGGAAAAACAAGGTAGGATGGCCTCGTCAAGACTACAACAGAGAGGAGACCGCAATGGCAAATATTTACACATCGGCAGACCAGCTTATTGGGCGCACCCCGATTCTGGAGCTAACCCGCCTGCAGAAGGAGCTAGGTTTGGAGGCTAGGATTCTGGCAAAGCTGGAGCTGTTCAATCCCGCAGGCTCCATAAAGGATAGGATTGCCAAGGCAATGATTGACCAGGCGGAGGCAGACGGCAAGCTCAAGCCAGACTCGGTCATTATAGAGCCCACCTCCGGCAATACGGGCATTGGGCTGGCAGCTGTGGCCGCCGCCCGTGGCTACCGGCTGATTTTGGTGATGCCCGAAACCATGTCGGTGGAGCGCCGCCAGCTGGTCAAGGCATACGGAGCGGAGCTGGAGCTGACGGAGGGAGCCAAGGGTATGAAGGGTGCCATTGCACGGGCGCAGGAGTTGGCGGCACAGACACCCAACAGCTTTATCCCCGGTCAGTTCGACAATCCGGCGAACCCAAGGGTTCACCGTGAGACCACCGGCCCGGAGATCCTCGCCGACACCGAGGGGCAGATAGACTTCTTTGTGTCAGGAATCGGTACTGGCGGCACCATTACCGGTGCGGGTCAGTTCCTGAAGGAAAAGGTTCCCCAGCTGAAGGTGGTGGCCGTGGAGCCAACCGACTCGCCGGTGCTTTCCAAGGGCGAGGCTGGCCCCCACAAGATTCAGGGAATTGGTGCGGGCTTCGTTCCTGCGGTGCTGGACACCAAGGTCTACGATGAAATCATCCCCGTGTCCAACGACGATGCCTTTGCCACAGGCCGACTGCTGGGCAAGCAGGAGGGTGTGCTGGTGGGCATTTCCAGCGGAGCCGCATTGTGGGCTGCCATCCAGATAGCCCGCCGCCCGGAAAGCAAGGGCAAGACCATCCTTGCGGTTCTCCCCGACACTGGCGAGCGCTACCTTTCCACCCCCCTCTTTGCAGAGTGACGGATTCCGTCGCACAAGTCCCTGGGGCAGGCTAGCTCCGGGGACACGCCTTCCCTTTAGAAGCATATTGCCATACCGCCCTCATTGCGGCGGAACTGAATCGCCTCAATCATGAATTCCTCTTCAATTACCGGTGAAGCGGCCATATCTGCAATGGTACGGGCTACCTTTAGGCAACTGGTTACTGCCCGCGGGGAAAAGCCTTCCTGTTGAACTGCCCGGCCCAGCACCTGCTGGGCGGCGGCGGTGAAATTGCAGATTTCAGGAATTTCCTCCGGCAAAAGCTGGCTGTTTGGCTTGCCCTGCCTCCTCCGCTGAGTTGCCACCGCCTGTGCTATGGAGGGACGCAGCTCCACGGTGGGCGTTCCGCCACCACCACCTTCCGCTGGAACCACCACGGGCACCCGAATGTCAATGCGGTCTAGCAATGGGGCCGAAAATTTCCGCCAGAACTGTTCCACCGACCGTGCGCTGCACAGGCAAACCTTTCCCGGCACGCCAAAATTACCGCAGGGACAGGGATTGGTTGCCACTAAAAGCTGGAATCGGCAGGGATAGCTGGTGCTGCGTCCTGCCCTGCTCAAAGTAACACGGCCTGTTTCCATGGGAACACGAAGGGCCTGCAGCACCGAGCCCTTGAACTCGGATGCCTCGTCCAGAAAAAGGACCCCGTTGTGGGCAAGGGAAACCTCTCCTGGTCGGCAATGATAGCCGCCACCCACCATACCCTCCAGGCTGGCACTTTGGTGGGGCATCCTGAAGGGGGGCTCCCGTACCAGGGGTTGGTTGTGGGGTAGCAGTCCTGTTAGACTGTAGATTCTAGTGACTGGTTGGGCCTCGGCTGCTGTCAGCAGGGGCAGGAGACTGGGAAATCTCTGTATTGCAAGGGTTTTGCCACAACCGGGAGGTCCAAAGGAGAGCATGTTGTGTCCACCTGCAGCGGCAATCTGGAGGGCCCGCACAAGCTCCCCCTGTCCTCGCACATCGGCCATGTCCAGCTCAGGACTTACCGGCAGAAACTCCACCTCATCCTGCCGCCCCTGGCTCAGCCCAATTTCCTGATTGGCATCCTTCCAAGCATTACAGGACAAAAGCCCCGCAAATGCCTGCCTTACATCAGTGGTGGAAAAGACCCGCATTCCCTCTACGGAGCGTGCCTCCTCCGCATTGGCAGCTGGCACAATGCAGTGGGATATTCCCTGCTCACGGGCGGTGGCGGCAGCAGCATGTACCCCACGCACGCGCCCCGAAAGCTCCAGCTCCCCCATCACCAGGCAGCTTCCCAGCGGGACTGCCCCATCATCGGCAGCCTTGGCAAGCACTGCCAGGGCAATGGCCAGGTCAAAGCCCGCCCCCTCCTTCTTCAAGTCGGCAGGGGAGAGGCTGATGACAATACGCTCTGGCGGAAACTGGAAGCCTGAGTTTAGCAGGGCGGAGCGCATCCGCTCCCTAGACTCCCGCACCGCACCGTCTGCAAGGCCAACCATGTCCACGCCGGGAATCCCTCGGCGCAAGTCCACCTCCACCGTCACAATGGCCCCCTCATATCCGAAGGGTGAAAAACTGAAAATCTGCATAGCCTCTTTCCTCAAAAAAATTAGGAAGGATGCTTGACTGGGCAAGGAGGAGACATCGACAAGACACATACTGAAGACAGGAATTGAACCCAGCCAAGCACCTTTCCCATATTTATTATTGTGAAAAACTGCAAAAAAAATGCGTTTTCTAAAAATAATTTTGAAAAATGATGAAAATTTTTTCTCCATCCACTATAATGGGCCTCTCCAAGCCTCCCCATTCCACGGCGGAGGGGATGGATGAAAATCAGCAAATTCTTACGCACAGGAGACTTAGAATTATGGAAGAGACAGCAGAAGCCCAGCCCAGCCTGGCCCAGCAGTTCCGGGACAGGGTGGTGCTAAAGGTGGCGAAAATCATCAAGGTGGAGCAGCATCCCGGCGGGAGCCTCCTGTACATCCTGACCCTGGACTGTGGCGACGAGGAGCCACGGCAGATTGTCAGCTCCATTGTGCCCTTCTACAAGGCAGAGGAGCTCCAGGACCAGCACATCGTGGTGGTGTACAACCTGAAGCCCGCCAACTTCCGGGGGGTGCGGAGCAACGGAATGCTTTTGGCCGCATCCGAGGCGGCCTCGGATGCTACTGCTGCGGAGCATGAAACCTGCGAGGTGCTCTTTGCCCCCCAGTTCGCAGTGGGAACCCAGCTGGAGCCGGAGGGACTGGAGCCACCACAGGAAAAGCTGTGCTACGTGAAACCCGACAAATTCTTCTCCTTCCCCCTAGTGACAAGGGACGGCTTTGTGGAGCTGGAGGGCAGGAAAATCGGAGCAGACGGAAAGTATTTGACTGCAAGGGTTTACCAAAACGGACTGGTGGGCTGAGCCAGGCGCCGTCCTGACACGTCCCGCCCTTTTTGCTATACTCTGGCCATGAATGTGCTTTCTATCAAGGACCTGGGCAAGATTGGGCGGGATGAGCCCCTTTTTTCCGGCCTTACCTTTGGCCTCAACAGCGGGGAGAAGGCCGCCCTCATCGGAAGGAATGGCAGCGGCAAGAGCACCCTGCTCTCCTGCATTGCCGGCATCCTCACTGCCGAGGAGGGCAGCATCGTTACCGCAAAGGACTGCGGCATTTCCTTCCTGCCGCAAAATCCCACCTACCATCCAGAGGACACCATCCTGAACCACATCTTCAAGTCGGAAAGTGCCAAGCTTGCCACCATCCGCCAGTATGAGGAGGTTTGTCAGAAGCTGGCGGAAAATTCCGGCGGGAAGAATGCCACCCAGCTGCAATCCCAGCTGGACAGCCTCCTTGAGGAGATGACCAGGCGGGATCTGTGGAACTACGAGGGCCAAATCAAGCAGATTCTCACCAAGCTCGGAATCACCAGCCTTGAGCCAACCATGGGAAGTCTTTCCGGCGGCATGGTGAAAAAGGTTGCCCTGGCCCAGGTGCTCATTGACGACACAGGACTTTTGCTTTTGGACGAGCCCACCAACCAGCTGGACGTGCAGTCAATCGCCTGGCTGGAGGACTACCTGCGCACCACTGAGCGAGCGGTGCTGATGGTGACCCACGACCGCTACTTTTTGGACAATGTATGCTCCTCCATCTACGAGCTGGCCCGCAAGGGAATCAGGCTCTACACCGGCAACTACTCCCAGTATCTGGAAAAGAAGGCCACCGAATCCGAAATCGAGGCGAATACGGAGCGGAGAATCGAGTCGGTGCTGCGGACGGAGCGGGAATGGCTTTTGCGGGGCCCACAGGCACGGGGAACCAAGGCGAGGGCCAGGGTTGAGGCAATACAGCGGATGATCAACCGGGAAAAATTCCAGGCTGACAAGGGCTTTTCCTTCGAGGTGGCGGGCCGCCGTCTAGGAGGAACCATCCTGGAGCTGGAAGGGGTCTGCAAGTCCTGGCCCGACCCGGAAGGAAGGCTGCGGCCGGTTATCGCAGACTTTTCCTACCGCTTCCGCAAGGGGGAGCGGCTGGGCATCTTTGGCAGCAACGGAGCGGGAAAGTCCACCCTGCTGAACCTCCTCACCGGCAGACTGGAGCCGGACAGCGGAACCGTCAAGACTGGCATGAACACGGCCTTTGGCTACTACCAGCAAAATCCCCAGCTGGAGATGGCCAAGGAGGGCTGCCAACCTCCCACCGTGCTGGAGTATATCCGGGAGGCAGCAGAGGTCATCACCCTGAACAATGGGAAGAGCCTTTCTGCCGCCCGCCTGCTGGAGCAGTTCGGCTTTGAGGGGCGAATCCAGCATTCAGCGGTAACGCAGCTTTCCGGCGGCGAGCTAAAGCGGCTCTACCTTGTCCGCCTGCTGATGGGAAATCCAAACTTTCTGGTGCTGGACGAGCCCACCAACGACTTTGACATCTTTACCCTGTCCATTCTGGAATCCTTTTTAGAGGGCTACGGCGGCTGTCTGGTGGTGGTAAGCCACGACCGCTGCTTTATGGACAAGACGGTGGACAGCCTGCTGGTGCTGGACGGCAGGGGCGGCATTTCCGGCTTTGTGGGAACCTGCAGCGAATACCTTGAGCTTTTGTGGCAGGAGGAAAGCGCTGCTTCTTCGGCAGGTATCAGGAGTGAGCCTTCTAAACCACCGCTTGCCGCAAGTCTGCCGTCAAGGTCCGAGGCACAGCAGTCATCTCCAGCACCAATCTCCAACCCAAGGGCCCCATCCCCCGCCCAGCCACGCCGACGCACCTACAAGGAGCAGCAGGAGTGGCAGGCCCTGGAGGAAAAAATCATGGAGGACGAGGAACGGAAATCGGAGCTGGAAGCCCTCCTTTCCGGCGGCGAGAGCAACTTCAGCAGGCTGGGGGCACTGACGGAGGAATACAAGCAGCTGACCCACAATCTGGAGGCCGCCTACCTGCGCTGGGAGGAGCTGGCGGAGCTACGGGAGTATTAGGGGAGGAATGTGCGCTTGCTCCGCTCCTCATTCCCTATAATTTCGCCTTGACACTCCTCCAGCCAATCTCTATACTCAGAGCATGAAAATGTCTCTTACGCTGAATGCCGTCGTCTCCGTCCTAGTCTAGGATTTTACGTCTTGCGGGAGATAAGGTGCAGACTCAGCGCACACGGAATAGGCCCTCCCGACGGAGGGTCTTTTTGTTTTTAAGGAGGAAAGAAATGATTGAGGCAACAGGCGCTCAGATTATCGTGGAGCTGCTGGAACGGCAGGGAATCACCATGGTTTCCGGGATTCCTGGCGGGGCGGTGCTGCCCCTGTACAACCAGCTGGCATCCAGCTCCATCCGCCACGTGCTGGTAAGGCATGAGCAGGCGGCTGGCTTTATTGCTCAGGGTGTTGCAAGAACCACTGGAATGCCAGCAGTTTGCATCGCCACCAGTGGGCCGGGAGCCATGAATCTGCTCACTGCCATCGCCGATGCCCGCAGTGACTCCATCCCCATGGTTGCCATCACCGGTCAGGTGAACTCCCACCTCATCGGAACCGACGCATTCCAGGAGGCGGACACCTTCGGCCTGTCCTTTCCCATCACCAAGCACAGTATTATGGTAAAAACCCCGGAGGAATTGCTGACTGTGATTCCCGAAGCCTTTTCCATTGCCGCTTCCGGCCGTCCCGGTCCCGTCCTCATCGACATTCCCCGTGACGTGCAGACTGCCACCGCCCGATTTGAAGGCTGGCCAGAACCAGGCCGAATCCAGCGGCTCGCCCTGCGCTATCCCACGCTGGGAAAAGACCTGGCACAGGCCATCGACGTGTTTGCACGGGAATTGCTGGCCTCTCGGCAACCGGTCTTCTATGCAGGTGGCGGATGTAGCTCCCCGGAGGTGGCAGCTGCAATGGCCGAGCTGATGGAAGAGGTTCCCATGGCAGTGGTCTCCAGTCTCATGGGCATCGGCTGCATTGACCAGGCTGACGAAAAGTGGTGCGGCATGGTGGGAATGCATGGTTCCATGACCGCAAACACTGCCATGTACGAGGCCGACCTGGTGCTTGCCGCCGGAGTCCGCTTTGATGACCGGGCAACAGGAATCGTGTCCCAATTCTGTCCTAACGCAAGGATTCTCCACATTGACATAGATGCGGCGGAAATCAACAAGATTCTCCCCTCCTTTCACTCCATCGTGGCTGACTGTCAGTCGGTGCTGCCCGCTATCAGCCAGCGGATTCGCGAGCTCAAGGCGCAGGAAGGGCTCAAGGTCAGCAGCACCCTCTTCAAGAGTGGTACTCCGACCCAGGCTGCCGAGGCAGGCACAATGAGCTGGATCCAGCACCTGGCCGCCATGTACCGGCAGGAGCGACAGGTTGCCCTTGGAGCAGGCGGCGGAACTGGCCCGGACTCCTGTTCCAAGGGAGGTGGAGTCAATCCCCGCCGCTTTATCGCAGAGCTCCCCACCGCCGTCGCCGCACAGGGCCTTGACCCCGCCAGCCTTATCGTGTCCACTGATGTGGGACAGCACCAGATGTGGACGGCCCAGTTCTATCCTATCCAACGGCCCCGCCAGCTGCTTACCAGCGGTTCCTTGGGAACCATGGGATTCGGGTTGCCCACCGCACTGGGGGCAGCGCTGGCACATCCCGGCCAGCGGATTGTCTGCTTTTCCGGGGACGGCTCCATCATGATGAACATCCAGGAGCTGGCTACATTGGTAGAGGAAAATCTTGACGTAACCGTGATTGTGCTGGACAACGGAGCATTGGGAATGGTCCGGCAGCAGCAGGAATTTCTGTGCAACAAAACCTACTCCGCCAGCATCTACCACAAAAGCCCCGACTTGCTTGCCATCGCCAAAGGCTTTGGCATTGTGAGTGCAGATGTTACCGAAAATCCAGACTGGGCGGAGGTAGCCTTTCCTCCGGCGGGTAGCGGCCCCCGCTTCATTCGGGTTCCTGTGGACCGGCAGGAGAATGTGCTTCCCTTTGTTCCCGCTGGCAAGAAGAACATAGAGGCCATCAACTAACCTTGAAGGAGGCAGATGGGGCCTAGCATCGGGACGGCATTGCGTGGAACCCGAAAGATTGGCGAGTCAGGGACGGCAAGCTGCTGAATGCAGGCGCAGTGGGGGAGTGTGGCCTTACTGCCTGCCCTGGGAGGCCCGCTTGATTTCTTGTTGGGCGGCAAGGTTCGCCTCTTCCATCAACGGAAGCAGCAGGCGAGCGGATCGGAATCTTGTGCCCAGCTCCGCCTCAAGCTGTCCCGGTGCAAAGGGTGCCTTCTGGGCAAGCCTGACCAAAAGGTGCTTGTCCAAAACCTGGAAGGGCGGCCGGTTCAACTGGCGTGCTACCGTATCCCTGGCCTCGAAGAAGTGGCGGACAAAGACCTGTTGCGGTGGCTTTAGACGCTTGTAGCCAGGTAGCTTGGTGTGGCCGGCTACCGCCTCCTGCCGCAGGTGCGGCAGCCCCTCCATTGCGGTCGCCACCTGTGGTAGCAATTTTTGACTGCATGCCAGCTCGTCCAGCGCACGACGCAAGGCAAAGAGGTTTGCCACATCCTCCAGGGCATACTCCAGCTGCGGGGCAGACAGGGGGCGGTGCATCCAATTGGTCTGTTGCAGCTGCTTTTTGGACAGACGACGAGAATTGGCAGGACTGGCGCCAGTTCCATCACCAGTGCCCACGAAGCGCTCGGTCAAGGCGGCCAGGTTTCCTGCCAGGCCAGGCCCCACCAGCCCCAGAACCTTTGCCTCACGGAACAGGTCATAGACACGGGCCAGCCGGATGCCGAATTTCTTCCACACCAGCTCACCGTCGGAGGCGCAGTCAAACCAGAGCTTTTCCACCTGCGGGCATTCAAGCAAAAGCCTCAGTCCCGCCTCCGTCACGCTCAATCCGGATTCCTTGAAAAATTCCACAAAGGGCTTGCCCAGCTCCAGGGCGGAACGGCGGGATGCCTCCTGGTCGGCGGACAATGTATCCACCAGAAAAAAGCGCTCGCCGTCAAAAATCTGAACCAGGCACAGATGCTCGCCATAGCAGTGCAGGTTGAACTCGCCCTCAAAGTCCATGGCCACCTGCTGGATTCCCCGTTCCTTCCATTGGTTCAAGAGATCCTGTATTTCGTCGTCTTTGTCAATCAGGATGTAGTCCATTTTTCCAGTATACTACGGATGAGGGAAAGGTAAAAGAGAAATACTTCAGTTCCTGCATTATCCATAAAATTTTATTGACTTTTCCGTTTGTTTTAGCTTAGAATGGGACGGCGGAGTTATTGTTCTACCCCAAATGATTTTATAGTACGGAGCAAAAGTGAAGAGATTCCCCATTATCATCCAAGTTGTGTTTCCTGTCGTCGTCATCATCATCCTGCTTACTATAGCGCTCATCACATCGGGCACACTAATCTTTAGGAATTACGAAAGCCAGACGGCGGAGGCCCGCAGCCTCCAGTCAGCGGAAATCGTGGCCAATGATGTCTACACCTTCCTTTCTGGCGTCTACAATCTCATGGCAAGCCTTGCGGGAATGCCCGCCATATATTCCATGGATGCACAGGAAATCAACCCGGTGTTCCAGGCTACGTCAAAGGCCAACAACTACATAGAGCTCCTGTACATCCAAGACATGGATGGAGACCAGCTGGCCCGCTCCACCGGAACCTTGGGCAACAGGAAGAACCGCTGGTGGTTCACCCAGATGGAAGCGACACGCCAGCCCTTCGTCTCTCCCTCCTACTACTCGGTGGGGACGGGCCTGCCCTGCGCCTCCATATTCTTCCCCGTGTTCAACCTTGAGGACGATGCCTCCGGTATGAGGGGAATCCTTGCGGTGGACATACGGCTGGACTACTTTCAGGAGCTGGTGGAGCGTGTCTCCGACTCCACCTCCGAAAACTACACCTTCATCCTGGACGGAGACGGCAATATGGTCTCCCATCCCAACAGGCAGTACGTGGAGGACCTGTACAACTACAAGAAGTTGACCCGCCAGGTCCCGGTATTGGATGCCAGCGGCGGCAAGCAGTACGACAACACGGGAAACCTCGTTACCAGGGAGGAGCAGCTGATGCTGGACGAGGACTTTCAAAAACTGCTGGGCAGGGCCTTTGCCGGGGAACGGGCCAACGCCATTGCCCAGGTTGACGGGATTGAATCCATCGTGTCCTGCGCCTCTGTAGCCCTTCCCGGAGACTCCGACTTCTGGATTATCGTAAACGTGCAGAATCAAGAAAAGATTATGGGGGAAATCACCCTGTCGTTTATGAAGATTGTCCCCGTGGCGGCGGTTATCCTCGCCATAGCCTGCCTCATTTATTGGCAGGTCGCCCGGCAGCTGTCCGTGAACATCAAGCATTTGGTGCTGGCCATGGAGCACATTGCCCGGGGAGACTTTACCCAGCTCATAGAGCCCAGGAGATCCATGCCAACAGAGGTCATAGACATCGCCCAGTCCATAAACCAGGTGACGATGAACCTGGGCACTGTCATTTCTTCCGTCAAGGCCGGAAGCACCACCATGGACAACCTGTCCAAGGAGTTGAACTCTGCGGTGGCGGAATCAGCCCACCTGCTGGACAGCGCCGGAACTACGGTCAACTCTATGGAAGACACCCTGGAACAGCAGAACCAAAAGATTTCCAAGAACAACACCTCCCTGAGAGACATCCTCATCAGCATCCGGGCTCTCAACAGCCAGATTTCCTCCCAGGGAGCCAGTGTGGAGGAGGCATCGAAGTACCTTGATACAATGCAGACACATCTTGTGTCCATCTCATCCAACACAAACCGCGTGAATAACCAGATAGACCAGCTGTTTGCCGCAGTGGAGTCGGTGCAGGGCCTGCAGGACGATTTGGGGCAGCTGGTAAACGCCACCTCCCAGAAAAGCGACAGTCTTTCTGCCGTGAACGAGGCCATCGAAGCCATCGCCGACCAGACAAACCTGCTGGCAATGAATGCCGCCATAGAGGCGGCCCATGCGGGAGACACGGGAAAGGGCTTTGCCGTTGTTGCCGACGAAATCAGGAAGCTCTCGGAGGAGTCCTCCGCCCAGCTGAAGGAGTCGAGGGACAACATCACTGCCATCAACTCCAGCATTGACTCCATCGTGCAGCTCACCGCCACCTTGGGGCAGGTGCTGGGGGACATCTCCCAGAAAGCCACCAACGTCCAGGGCCTCTCCCAGGAAAACGGCTCCGCCATCACCACAAACCTGAGCGAAATCAACCTCATCCTGGACAATGTGAAAAACATCACCGAAATTACCAGCAACGTTGCGTCCCACAGCACCTCCATAGAAAACCATGTTCGGACCATTGCCAACGGAAGTAAGGCTATGCAGGAGTCCTCCGTCAACTTCACCCAGAATTTCCAGGACATATCCTCGCAAATCAACCAGATTGTGTCCATCCTCCAGGCTACCGAGTCAATCTCTGGAAAGGGCACCGCAACCTCCGCCGAGCTGTTCAACATGATTGCCAAGTTTAAGTTGTAGCGGCCAAGGGGTGGGACAGGCGTTTTGCGGCGGCGGAGTCCGTGTGTCGCCCCACTCCCCGCTAGAAAAAACATCCGGCATTTCGTATACTAAAACGGATTGCAAGCTGAGCGAGTCTCACCTATGCGTGCAGGCTTGCCCAGACTCCCACTTTTGAAGGAAACGGTTTCATGAAAAAACAAGACTCAGCGGCTGCTGGCGCTACGGCCAGCGAAACGGCGGTACCAAAACGGAGGGGCGGGCCTCTTGTCATTAAGCTTGCAGGAGTCCTGCTCCTGCTGGTAATCCTGGCCCTGGTTCTATGGACAGGGTATTCCACCCTCAGCAAGAAGTCTTCCCTCTCCCTCATCCCGACTGGATACGGGCTCTACCTCCATACCGACTCCGTGTGGGAGGCCCTGAATCCCATGCTGGACTTGCAGGCGGCAGACATCCTCTTGGCTACCAAGGAGCTATCCAGCTTCCGCCCCCTGTTCCTGGGGCTACGCCAGTCCCAGCTGCGGGACAACAGGCTCCTTGCTCTGGCAGCCTCCCGACCGGTGGACCTAGGACTCTATTTTGGGAAGGATAATCAGAGCGATTTTGTAGCCGTGGTGGACATGGGCTTCCTTTCCGCCGTCACCCGGCTGGCAAAATACTGGGTTCCCAGGATTCCCTTGGGAGCAGCCTTCCCAGAGGGCATCACAACCGTGCAGGGAAGCGGAGGCCACCACTTTGAGCTTGAGACCTCCATGGGAACCATTTATTTCAGGGATTACCACAACACTGTCATTGTCAGCTCCAGCAAGGACTTGTTCCAGCAGGCCCTCTTGGGGACCAACGACACGCACTACACTCCGGCGGAGCGAAATTTGCTGACCGCAGACTCCGGCAATCCCGTCCAAATTGTTGCCGATGCCAGTAGCCTCGCCCTAGCCGCCACGGAAAACACCCCTGCCCTGCAAAAGCTCGCTACCCTCATCCATGGCGAGGCAAAGGCCCTCGTCTCCTTCGGCATTACCGACCAGAAAATCGACTTGAAGATTGAACTGCCGCTGGAGCTGTCCGACACGGCCACCAAGGGGCAGGACATAGCCGCAGCCCGCAGTCTTCTGCAGCAGGACTCAAGCCTTCCCCTCCTTCTCCCCCAGCTGGGAAGCAGTGTTCAGTACTACACTATCCTGAACATCGGCTCCCTGACCCAGCTGAAGGAGGCGACCCTTCCCCTGCTGCCAGCCAGTCTCAACGCCCAGGGACTCTGGGATACGGCAGACTCCCTCAGTACTAGCTTCTTCGGAGTGAACCTTCAGGAGCTTGTCTTCTCTTGGGCTGGAGGTGAGTGCGCCGTTCTGGGAGTGGAGGGACTCAAGAGTCCTGCCATCGCACTGGAGGTGCGGGACGAGAACATGCGGCAGTTTATCTTTGACCAGCTGCTCTCCTCCATCATCTTGAAGGACGACACCAGCCTCATCCTCAACGGTGTGCGCCTGCCCCGACTCCAGCTCCCTGTCTTCCTGCAGGGCGTGATGAGGCTGCTGAACATCAACATGCCGAGCCCCTACTACATGGTGCACCAGGGCTTTATCTACTTTTCCGAGTCGCCAGAAACCCTTTCTGCCCTCTTTACCTCCATGCAGGGAGGGGAGCGGCTTTCCAGCAACGAGGGCTGGCGGCTGGTGGCGGAAGACCACAAAAAGGAGATCTCGGTCAGCCTCTTCTACGACCTGGAGCAAAGCACGCCCTTCTTCCTGCGGGGCGACAATGTGGTGGTGCAGATTCTGGAGCTCTACGCCATGGGCCTGCTGGACCTCCAGCTCCAGGACGGAAGCCTTATCTGCCAGCTTTCCGTGGCGGCTCGACCCTCCGGCCAGCTGCGCTCCATTCCCGGCTTTCCCCTCACACTGGCGGGCAAGGCCGAGCAGTTCTATCAGGTTGCCGGGAAGAATGCGGGGCACCTGTTCTGGGTGGAGGACGGCACCACCCTCAAGGTGCTGGATGTGGCCAGCATGGGCATTACAGAAAAGGTGTTCCGCTCTCCCATTGTGGTGGCTCCGGCATCCCAGTCAACCAAAAGCGGAGTCATTTGGGCGGTTACTGCGGAGGGGGCGGTTTACCTTTTGACCGAAGCCCTTGCGGATGCCCCTAATTTTCCCCTCCTCACGGGTGCAAAGCCTGTCACCTTGCCGATGGCCACAGAGCGGGGCATCATCATTCCAATGGACGATGACAGCATCAGCTTTGTGCACCAGGATGGAACCTTTGCAAAGGAACAGCTGGAGCTTGCCGGAGCCATCATGTCCCCTCCCCGTCTGCTGGACGGGATGGCGGCCTTCTATGACAAGGGCTTTTCCGGCCATCTGCTGGTGGTGGACACCGAACAGCGCAGCCTCTCTGCCCGCCAGCAGGTCTTTGGCATTGCCTATGGTTCCCCCGCCTTGATGGAAA
>CALEFI010000101.1 GCA_937876905.1 uncultured Treponema sp. | reverse complement strand
CCGGCCAAATCACCGACTCCATGAACAAGATGTCCAGCGGGGCGGCGGATGTTACCGGTGCCCTGGAGGTGACCAACGCCGAGCTGTCCAGAAACCAGGCGGTCCTCTCCGAGCTTGCAAAGATCATGTCCCAGTTCAACACATAGCATCTGCCACTGTAACAGCCGTTCTTTTGCCTTGCGACACACCGTCCTTTTCTGTATACTGGCTGAAAACGACATTCGGAGCATTTTGTGACAAAGTACATTTTCATTACCGGTGGCGTGGTCTCTTCCTTGGGCAAGGGAATTGCGGCGGCATCCTTGGGGCTCATCCTGAAAAGCCGTGGCCTCAAGGTCATCAACCAGAAGTTCGACCCCTACCTGAACATAGATCCCGGCACCATGAATCCCTACCAGCACGGCGAGGTTTTTGTCACCGATGACGGTGCAGAGACCGACCTCGATTTGGGCCACTACGAGCGGTTCACCGACGAGAGCTTGTCACAAAGCAGCAACACCACAGCAGGCAGGGTCTATCTCTCCATCCTGAACAAGGAGCGGGAGGGCGGCTTCAACGGTGGAACCGTCCAGGTGATTCCGAATGTAACCGACGAGATTCGCCGCAGGATGCTCCTTCCCGCACAGGAGACGGGAGCCGATGTCATCATCACTGAGATTGGCGGCACGGTGGGGGACATCGAGTCCCTGCCCTTTATCGAGGCAATCCGCCAGATAAAATACGAGGTGGGAGTGGAAAACTGCGCCTACATCCACCTGACCCTGCTGCCCTACATGAAAAAGGCCCAGGAGCTAAAGTCAAAGCCCACCCAGCATTCCGTGCAGGACCTGCAGGGGCTGGGCATTCAGCCGGACATCATCATGCTCCGCAGCGAAATTCCTGTAGATGCCGGCACCAAGGAAAAGCTGGCCCTCTTCTGCAATGTGTCCACTGACTGCATTATCCAAAATCTCAACGCAAAGTCAATCTACGAGGTTCCGCTGATGATGGAACAGGAGGGCTTGGGAAAAGTAGTGTGCCGAGTGCTTGGACTGGAAGACAAGCCAAGTCAGCTTTCGGACTGGACTGCCATGGTGGAGCGGTTTTACCATCCAGCGGGCAAGGTCCGCATCGCACTGGTGGGAAAGTACGTGGAGCTCCACGACGCCTACCTTTCCGTAGTGGAATCCCTCATTCACGGCGGCATTGCCGCCAACGTGGAGGTGGACATCGACTGGGTTGATGCGGAGGAATGCACCGATGAGGCTGCCACGGCCCAGAGACTAAGGGATGCCCACGGCATCATTGTCCCCGGTGGCTTTGGCGTGCGAGGCATTGAGGGTATGATTCAGGCGGCCCAGTATGCTAGGACAAACAAGGTGCCCTACTTTGGCATCTGCCTGGGAATGCAGATTCAGGTCATTGAATTTGCCCGCAATGTGCTGGGACTCACCGGCGCCAACTCCAGCGAGATGGACAAGGAAACCGCCCATCCTGTCATCGACCTGATGAGCGACCAGAACGGAGTTATCCTTGGCGGAACGCTGCGACTGGGAAAATATCAATGCGACCTGGCCAGTGGAAGCCTGGCTCAAGCGGCCTACGGCTCCCAGACCATCTGGGAACGCCATCGTCACCGCTACGAGTTCAACAACAAGTATAGAACGCAATTCAAGGAAAGCAGCCTCCGTCTCACTGGCATCAATCCTGAGCGGAATCTGGTGGAGATCGTGGAGCTGGACGGCCATCCCTGGATGCTGGGAGCTCAGTTCCACCCTGAGTTCAAGTCACGGCCCAACCGTGCCCATCCCTTGTTTCGGGAATTCATCGCCGCATCGGTAAAGAATTCCTGCATGCGATGATTGAGAGGAACTGATTATGGCCTGGCAAAAGATTGTCGTCTTGGATTTTGGAAGCCAATCCGCCCACAAAATAGCATTGAGCCTGCGGCTTTGGGGCTTTCACTCAGAGGTTGCCGCTCCTAGTGTCCCTCTGGAGGATTTGAAGGGAGTGGCGGGAATTGTCCTCTCCGACGGCCCCACAGCGCTTCAGGATGGTACGGCCCCCGCATTCAACCAAGAAATCCTTAGCCTGGAGATTCCTGTCCTAGGAATCGGCTACGGGCACCAGCTGCTTGCCCAGCACTACGGCGGAAAGGTGGGAAGGGCCCTCGTGGGAGAATTTGGTCTCGCCCAGCTTCACCAGAACACTGCAATTTACAGTCCCCTCCTTCTGGACATGAAGGAGGGCAACGACGTATGGATGGAGCACCGTGACGAGGTGCAGGAATTGCCCCCCGGATTCGAGGTAGTGGCCTCCACCTCGGTCTGCTCCTGTGCGGCCATCCAGGACTTGAACCAGGCCCGCTTTGGATTCCAGTGTAGCCTTGAGTCAAAGGACACCACCTGCGGAACAAGAATTCTTAGGAATTTTGCCCGCTTCTGCGGTATGGAAAAAAATTGGGACCGGGACATTGTGCTGGAGCTGATTCTGGCAAAAATTCGCTTTCTTGCGCGGGACAAGAAGGTCCTGGTCTTTCTCTCTGGTGGCGTGGATTCTAACGTCGCCTTTGCCCTGCTGAATAAGTCCTTGGGTCAAGGCCGTGTTCTGGGAATCCACATCGACAACGGTTTTTTACGCAAAAACGAGAGCAGGGTTGTGGCCCGCCGCTACTGGGACTTTGGCTTCAAGAACTTTGTGGTGGCCGACTCCTCGAAAAGCTTTCTAAAGCTCCTTGAGGGAGAAGTTCACCCAAGACAAAAGAGGCTCTTGGAGGCAGCATATTTCCGTCATGTCCAAAACAAGATGATGAAAAAGCTAAACCTGAGTCCAGACCAGTGGCTGGTAGCTTTGAACACCCTCTACCCAGACAGCCTTGTGCCGGACAATATCAGGAGCCGGTATTGCATCAAGCCCGACTCCAAGCTCTTGGAGGGCGTGCAGGCTCTCATCGAAGGAGGACTGTACATCGAGCCGCTGAGAGAGCTCTATAAGGATGAGGTTAAAATCATAGGGAGACGGATGGGCTTGCAGAGCGATATGGTTGACCGGCACCCCTTCCCGGAGCCGGGTCTTGCCATCAATGTGCTGTGCAGCAACGGGGAGCTTTCTTCCCAACAGAGCAAGCTCCTCTCCCAAACACAGATGACCTTGGTGAACCGTATCAGCAAGGAGGGCATACAGTCCATGACCACCACCATCCTGCCAGTCAAGGCTGCGGCCATACGAAACGGGAAATGGGTCTACGCCTATCCTGTGGCCCTGGCCTTTGATTCCAGAGGGCCACGAAACTGGCTCACCGTCCTGCAGTCACTTGAAAACCAGCAGGAGGATGTGGACCTGGAGCTGGCAGAGGAGAAAAAGGATTTCCCTTGGTATCACATTCCACGGTGGCGGGTTTTGCAGCGACTGTCCGCCTTCATCACAGATTCTATGGATGAGGTGAGCCGGGTGGTGGTTCGCCTCTACCAGCGGCCAGGAGTGGCACTACGACTGCAGGAAGGCTATTGCGACAAGAGGCGGCTTGACCAAACCCGTGAGGCTGACTCCATCGTGCTGGACGAGTTGAAGCTGTACGGCTGGTACGAGGAGATGTTCCAGCACCTCACCATCAACCTGCCCTACGCCAGTGCCCCGGATAGGTGCGCTCTGGTATTGCGGCCGGTGGTGGCCGACGACATGACGAGGACAAGCTTTTCCCACATGAACCATGAGGTTTTGTCTGCCATCATGGAGCGGTTGGTGCAGCTCCCCTTTGTGGATGCCATCTACTACGACATCACCAATAGTCCGCCTGCCGCATTGAGCTGGGAGTGAGGGCCAAGCCCACAGCATGAACAGGGATGATGAATCCTGACCTGTCTGCATTTTATATCCATTACAATTGAATCTGGAGGAACCATGCCGCAGCCCAAATTGTTCAGCATCATCGACAAGGCCATATTCGAGTACCAGATGATTGAGGAGGGCGACCGCATCCTCATCGGGGCCAGCGGGGGCAAGGACTCCACAGCCCTGGTGGAGTATTTTGCCCGCCGGAAGCTACAGGGAAGGGAAAAATTTGATTTCACCGCACTCCACGTGTCCACAGAGATTGCCCCGCCTTTTGACCCCGGACTGCGGGAGCTTTTTGCCAGCTGGGGGGTGGAGCCGGTAGTCATTCCAGTGGGAGTGCTGGAGCGGCTGAAGCCGGGACGAAGCATGAACTGCTGGTGGTGCTCTACCCAGCGGCGCACGGAGCTGAACGAGTACGCCATGGCCAACGGTTACAACAAGATTGCCCTAGGACACCATCTGGACGACATCCTGGAGACCCTGCTGATGAACGCCTTGGGCAAGGGTGAGCTTTCCACCATGCCACCCCGACTCAAATATGAAAAATATCCTGTCACCATCATCCGTCCCCTGTGCTTTGCCGACGTAGCCACCATCATCGCCCATGCCCAGGACAGCGGCTACATCTCCGCCACCTGCACCTGCAACTACCAGGAGAACTCCGGCCGCAAGTCTGCCCGCCGCCGCCTGGAGGCCCTGACGGAGGGAAATCCTGCGGAGAAGCGCCGCCTCTTTGAGTCGCTGCGGAACATCAAGGCGGAGTACCTGCCGTAGAACTGAAGCGTCAGGCTCCCTGAGAACACTTGATTGGCAACTTGCTTGTGTTATCAGAAGTATGCTTGATAGTTCTCGTAACTATCCGCTACAAACCAATCGCCCCAATCGCTAAACTTTATATATCGAGGGATTCCTATATGGTCACTTAATTCTCTGTCTAGATAGTTCAATAAAGTGTCTGGAACAGTACCATTACATCCGTATCCTCCATTAAGACAGGCAATCATACCTTTATTGGTTATACAGACCGAATTAATGTATCCATATTCTTTGGAAAGAGATGCCAAGTAATTATGCAAATCTCGGTCGTTTGCCCAAAAAGACTTGTCGGAGATAACGACACCTCTTCCCCTGTCGTTGAAACTTACACAGGTGATGCGTTCTTGATTATTTAACATCTCCTCTATTTTGTTGGAGATATCAGCGGGAACTCCATACCCGCTCAACTCGTCTCCTACTATGTACCAGCTTCCATTTTCTGTGAGACAAATATCGTCAACAACCAAGCCTCTGTTATTGAAATCTTTCAATTTGTCATAGAGTGTATTAGGGATTCCAGATGTAATATGCCCATTGCTTCCGAATAATGCAACCATTCCCTGGTTTCTCGTCAATGCCATATTTTTACAACGTTGTATCTTATTTAATTCTTCGGAAATGTAACGAGTATCCGCCTGTCCCCATCCCGCACATACAGGATAAAGAGCCAGCAATCCGGTAAAAGCAAAAAATAAAATGTTATTCTTCATTTTTTTTCTCCTCAAGATATTTTTCTGCATGGGGCTTCAAACGGCTGCCTTCATTTCCGTATTTTGTCGCTTTACTAAGAACAGAGTTGACGGCATAAACCACAGTGTCCGCCAAATTATGATCTTGCAAAACAGACTTGTCATACGCAACGGTCGCATCTATCAGCGCCCTTGCTGCCTTGAGACCCGGTGATTGTGACATAGATTGCCCCCTTTTAATAAAAACTCACAAATAGTAAGTGTTAAATTACAATTATGTTACTATAAGGAGTTTTTGTTGTCAATAATCGTTACAATCAGTATGTGTATTTAACACTCATCCTTACTTACAATAAAAATATGACAAGCAGGGAATTACAGCAGCGGCTCTCACAAAATTTGAAGGATTTGCGAAGTGGAAGGTTTACGCAGGAGACGCTGGCGGAGGCGGCGGGTCTTTCTCCTCAAATGATCAACAATATAGAGGGTTGCCGCCGTTGGCCCAGTGAGACTACTTTGGTCAAGCTGGCGAACGCCTTGGACGTGGACGTGCAGCAATTCTTTTCCCCGTCATCAAATGAGTCTCTGCATACAAACGGAATCTACCGGGAAGTATCCTTTGTCGTGGTTCAAAAAATTCGCCATACCCTAAACAAGACCCTGGACGAGCTGGAGTTTTGATGCCGAACATCAAGACTGAGTATTTGCCGTAGAACTGGTAGGATGTTTGGTGGTGTGATATAATGGTATGAGGAGGAGAGCATGAAAACGATACTGGAAATTCCCGAAAGCCTTGTCCAACAGGCACGGTCCATTACCAGAATAGCATCTGACAATGAGCTTGTGGTCTATGCCTTGGAACGTTTGGTGGACTCGAATCCGTTGGCTACCATAAAGCAATACAAGGGGAAGCTTGACCTTGACATCAATGTGGATGTGCTGCGGGGGCGTTGCTGATGGTTCTGGTGGATACCTCAATCTGGATTGACTACTTTCATAGGGAAGACACTGGAGCTATCCTTGATGATTTAATTGATAACCAGCTTGTTTGCATCAATGATTTGATTTTAGCCGAGTTATTGCCAGCCATAAATCGCCGCAAGGAATGGGAGCTCAAGAATGCATTGCTGGCAGTGCCAGGCTTAGCCTTGACCATTCATTGGGATGAGATTATTGCTATGCAAACACGGAATCTGCAGAATGGAATCAACAGAGTTGGTATTCCAGCTCTGCTTATCGTGCAAAATTCCCTCCAAAATAACATTCCCCTTTTGACCCATGACAAACATTTCCGATTGATGAAGGATTTGTTCCATCTTGACCTGTATTCTAAATAGAACTTCCTTAATCCCTTAGGAGGAACCCATGAAATATATCTTGTCCCTAGACCAAGGAACCACCAGCTCCCGTGCCATCCTCTTTGACCAGAACCAGCAGGTTGTGGGTGTGGCGCAGAAGGAATTCACCCAGCTTTATCCCCAGGAGGGCTGGGTGGAACAGGATGCCATGGAGATTTGGGCCAGTCAGTACGGAGTGATGATGGAGGTGGTGGCGCAGTCCGGGGTGCAGCCCAAGGATATTGCCGCCGTCGGCATCACCAACCAGCGGGAAACCACGATTTTGTGGGACAAGGCCACTGGCAAGCCCATCCATAACGCCATCGTGTGGCAGTGCCGCCGCACCGCCGCCATCGTGGACAATTTGCGGCAGCAGGGGCTGGAGTCTCACATCAGAAAGACCACGGGACTGGTTCCAGATGCCTATTTTTCTGCCACAAAAATCAAGTGGATTCTGGACCAAGTGGCGGGAGCCCGGCAGCGGGCCGAACGGGGGGAAATCCTTTTCGGCACGGTGGACACCTGGCTCTTGTGGCGGCTGACGGAGGGTGCGGTTCACGCCACCGACGTGACCAATGCCAGCCGCACCATGCTCTTTGACATCAACCGGCTGGACTGGGACGAAACCCTCCTTTCCGCCTTGGACATCCCCCGATCCATGCTGCCACGGGTGCTTTCTTCCAGTGAGATTTACGGCTGCACAAAAATACTCGGTGCCGCCGTTCCTATTGCCGGCATGGCGGGAGACCAGCAGGCGGCTCTCTTTGGTCAGACCTGCTTTGGGCCGGGGGAGGCCAAGAACACCTACGGCACCGGCTGCTTCCTGCTGATGAACACCGGAGACAAGCCCTATCACAGTGAAAATGGCCTCATCACCACCATCGCCGCAGGACTGGAGGGCAGGGTGGAGTATGCGCTGGAGGGCTCGGTCTTTGTGGGCGGGGCGGTTATCCAGTGGCTGCGGGACGAAATGCGGTTTATCGGCAGCAGTCAGGATGCGGAGTACTACGCCAGCAAGGTGGAGGACAACGGCGGGGTGTACCTGGTGCCGGCCTTTACCGGGCTGGGGGCACCCTACTGGGACATGTACGCCAGGGGAACCATCGTGGGACTTACCCGTGGAACTCGTCGGGAGCATCTTATCCGGGCGGCACAAGAGTCAATCGCCTATCAGGTGGCGGATCTGGTGTCGGCCATGGAATCGGACACGGGCATTCCCCTGGGCCAGCTGAAGGCCGACGGTGGGGCCAGCCGTGACCAGTTTTTGATGCAGTTCCAGGCAGACATCCTGAACCGGGAGGTGTGCCGCCCCGTCATTCGTGAGACCACTGCCCTCGGTGCCGCCTACCTTGCGGGATTGGCCGTGGGGCTGTGGCGGAGCCGGGATGAAATCAAGGGACTGTGGCAGCAGGAGCGGGTTTTCTCCCCCGCCATGGAAGCAGACCGACGGCAGGAGCTGCTGGCAAAGTGGCACAAGGCCGTCTCCCGCAGTCGGGACTGGAGCGACTAGGGAGTTGGGCTTGACGGGAAGGGGGAAACCGTATAGAAAATATTTAGAAATTGAGGTACAATAATCCTCTCTATTCTGACGACAGATTGTTGTATAACAAAAATTATGGGAGAATTGGATATGCACGATAAAATCTTGGTAAATATACAGTCATGAAGGTAGAAACCCCTTCACTAAAAATAACCCATTATAATGGCTGTGATTATCGGATAGAGAGTGTTCCAAAAACACCGCAAAGTGGAAAATACTCAGAAATCGCAAAAAACATAAATTCTGTTTCTCATAAAAATATTAGTAATCTTAAAATTGAAGAAGATGATTTATACTTCTATTTTGTAGACAAGGAGTTTGGTGAAGATTTTTCAATCTTAAAAGCAGACTGGTTTGACAAGAATTATGTTTCACTTATTAGATGTTATCTCCAAATAATTGATGCAGTAGAGTGGATTCATTCAAAGGGGTTTTATCATGGCAACATCAATCCCAAGAATATAATTGTGGATAGAAATGACAAAGCCTATTTGCTTGATTTTGGGAGGTGTTACATTTATGCAATTCTGAAAAATGAACCGAACAAACAGTTTTATGCACCAGAGCAAATATATCAAAATGAGAATTGTAAGGAAAGTGACATCTATTCGCTTGGTCTTTGTATGCTCAAATTGTTGATAGACTCATGTTTCCCAGATTTTTCTTTTGAACAAATTTATAGAGATTCTACATCTCTTGAACAAATCTTTGAATATATTGCAGAAAATAAAGATTTGCTTGACAAAATAAATGCAGACCTCTTTCTGCTCATAAAAAAAATGCTTAAAGATCTTCCAGCTGAGCGTGCAAATCTAATTGAGATAAGAAAAGGCTTGAATGATTTGTTGAAGCAGATTCTTCCTTACAAGACTTTCGGCATTCAAATATCTGACGCAGTTCTTAACAAATGGAGAGAAAATCACAGTTGTGACAGATATACAGAAAAGTCAGATATTCAAAAGAAAATTGACGGATACAAGGCATATTGGGAATTCGGAAAGGATAAAAACAACCGTGACGAGATAAAAATTACCATAGGAAATCTTGTGTTTTATTGTTCTGGTACGCCACAAAAGTTTTTCTTCTGTTTTTTAATCAATGAATCCCCTCATATTATAGAACGGCAATTAAGATTTAGTTTCCCCACAGATGATAAATTCAAAATTGCAGGACAAAATGAATGTCCATACGATTGTGACGATGCATCTCATGAAATTTCTGATTTGAAAAAACGATATGAACAAAAGATACTTGAAGATAAGCTTTATGAAACAGACAGAACAAGTATAACCTCTGAAGAAACATTGCTTGAAGCGGAAAAAAAGACGATTGATGAAAAGAAGAATACACGAAAAGTGATTCTACGTGAAATTGACAGGGGAAAAGATACAATAAAACTTGAATTTGTTCCTGAAAAAGATGACGATGATAATCCTGAAATAGAGAAAAAAGATTCAAAAAATCTGGGTAAAAAAGATTTTAAAAAGGGACAGGATGTAATTTTACAAGTTTTAATAGATAGTAGTGGAGAACTTAAAGGTACAGTTTTAGATTCTGAGGCAGGAAGGGCTGTAACGGTTAAGTTTGAAAAATATGAGGTTATGAAAAATGACCCGAAAAGTTCAAAGAATAAAACACCTGCCGGGACAGAGCCAGAAGACTCAGATAATAAATCTCCGAGAGTCCCCTTGATTAAAGGTGAGGAATACTATTTGAGCTATGATTATCAGATTGAAGAAATCATCTGGAACAAACGTAATCGTGCTCTTGAGGAGCTGCAGAACGGAAATACCCAAATTCCGAACTTTTTGAGAAAAATAAATAGGCCGCAAGAATTTATCAGAAACGATTTGATTGATGTTGAAAAATTTTATAATGAAGACCTTGATGAAAATCAAAAAGAGGCTGTTAGAAAAAGTCTTTCTTTGGACACTGACTGCGAGGTTCTTCCTTTGCAAGGACCACCAGGGACTGGAAAAACCACGACGATAACAGAAATCGTTATCCAAATTCTAAAGAGTCGTCCGCACGAAAAGATATTAGTAGCCTCGCAAAGCAATCAAGCTGTGGATAATGTTCTAGAAAAAATCTGCAAGATTGAAGACAAGATTCTTCGCATCGGAAACGACCCCAACAAGATGAGCCCCATAGCACGGGATTATACTCCTGAGAAAGTTCTTGATAAAATTATCAAAGAGAACATCCACCGCATTGATGAAAATCCTGCTACAAATAAAAATCCCGAAATACAAGCACAAATGAGAAATTTGCAAAAAGATTTCAGGGAAAAATTGCAGCATATTACCTCTGCAATGGCTAACTCTGGGAACTCGGCAGAAAAGAACAAGGACGAGGAGCTGGCAACACTCTTTACCCGTAATATCCGCCTTATTTTTGGAACGCTGCTTGGTATTTCATCTTGGAAAAACTTTAGAGAAATATACTTCGACACAGTAATTGTGGATGAAGCAGGGCGTGCTACATTGAGTGAGCTTCTTGTGCCTTGCATCAAGGCAAAAAAGTTGATTCTTGTAGGCGACCATAAACAGCTTGCACCGGTTATTGATGACGATGTGTTGGAAAAGATCGATGATAAAAACGAAGCAAAAACCTCGTTTTTCCAGAGATTGTTTGAACGCATTGAAAGTGCAGACCGTGAAAATCTTCTGCACACGTTGGAATACAATTATCGTGCCGAGCGGAGAATCTGTGACTTGTACAGCAACACTTTCTATGAAGGTAAACTCAAAACAACAGATGCTGTCAATGCAAAAAAGAGCCATTCTCTTTCGTTTACTTCAAGCGTGGTGTGGTATGATACAGGTAAACTACAAAATAAAGAGGATAAACAGAGCGGTACTGGAAAAATCAATCCATGTAATGTTACCATAATCAAAAGAGTTTTGAGTC
>CALEFI010000100.1 GCA_937876905.1 uncultured Treponema sp. | reverse complement strand
GATGTCACTGCCTATGGGTGACTCGGCTCCCTCATAGTCACTGCTGCCGTCTGCACGGCGGGGCCAGTTGACTTTGGTCAGGTCGCAGCTTCCCGTGAGCATGAGATTTTCATATTGCTCGGCGGCTGTTTGGTCAACCTTCATGTATGTGGTCAACAATTCGTCATTGTCCGAATAAAAATATAGATAATCGCCATCAACGACAAGCTTTAATTCAACCTCTGCCTGCCCTTTTAATTTTTCAAATGCGTCATTCTCATAGTGATAGTATTCATAGCTAATAGTTTCTTCTGATAATTCACAAGAGACTATATAGCCGTCTGAAGTTCTTTTTATTTTTTTTATAAGGTAATGATACATGTATTTTAACTCATCATTTAGATTGATATATAAATTATTTATTATTGTACTTTGATTCATAAATGTTAATACATACCAAGGATCCTCGTCTAGCTCAGGAAACTTAGTTTCCATGTAATCTATGTATAGTTTGTGAATTTTATAATAACTGTATCTGGTATTTGATTTTAAGATGTCTAATTCAACTTTCGAAGCCCAAAACTTTCCATTTTCTTGCATTTTATGCCAGATCATGCTGTCTTCAAACAAATCCTTTGTCTCAGCAGGAATTATTGCGTCTATGTCAATTAGACGTTCTCTAAGTTCATGATCAAAAATAGCTACTCCCCATTGAAAATCTACTTTATGAGGAGTAAACACCTCATTGCTATAGGTGAACAAACTCTCAAGTCTCACCATTTTATTTTTTTCAATGGTTCCCTTGTAAACTCCATCCCCATCGTACAATTTTGTATCCTGTATGACCCTGTACTCCGCGGCAAAACAATACAGCGGCAAAAACAATGCAATCAACAATACTTTGGTCTTCTTCATTTCTTCTCTCCTGTAAGTGGATTTAATCTATGGTTTTTCCAGTCCTCGGACTTCTTTGCTTCCCATATAGAATCGGCTTGCGTAGCGAACTTTAAAATGGCCCTTGTCTCCCCTTTTGCCCCTCCGGCTATATTTAGCCTCACTCCAGGTACCCGCCGAAGCACCAGCCCACGGTTCCCTCACGTATGGGCTTGCCCTCTCTGTTTTTGCTACGTGACAGCACTACAACCTTCACCCAGTTTGAAGAAATCCCGTCTATGGTCTCGGCCTTGCCCACTTCCAGCACCTTTATCCGGCTGCCGGCCTGCATTACGGCGAGCACTTGTGTTGATGTGGCTTCACCTGAGCGGAGCTTCAGGTTCTCAGTGACCGTCATGATTTTAACTGGCTCAACGTTGGAATTATTGCTTGTGATGCTTTTATTATTTTGTGTTTTCTCTCTTAAAAGGTATTCTTCTGGCAAAACAAGGCCAGTTGGTACATTGTTTGTACGAACAAAAGTTTCATATAATTTTACCCATTCAGCAGATACCTGAATTAGATCATGGCATATCCTGCCTGTCTCCCCATTGTAGACTTTCATCACTTTTCCATCGATTTCAATGATGAATTTTACAGGATTTCCATTTTCAATATGCGGAAAATTTTCCTTATAAATATCCCATGTAATATCTTCATCAGTTGCTCTTATGTCGGGATATGCTACGACTTCATATTTCGTATTAGACAATTTTTTTACTGATTTAAAAAGAAAAACGATTTGTCTCCAGAGCGGTGTATAATAAGTCATTCCTGTATTTGTCAATACAAATGATGAAATTTGTGGAATATCGTTATACCAGACATCTGGATTTATATCTCCATCCCAGGTTCCTCGTCTAGGCTCTCCTTTCAAAATTAAATCTCTATCTTGAGATTCTAATGCATTAAAATACCAGATAGGAATCCAACGTGGAATTATAAATTTATCAATCTTGGAGTAAATGGCATAGGCAGGAAAAGAATCATTATTCGCCACTTTATAGTCCACGCAATCCACCAGCAAATTGTTCTGAACCAACAGAAAGCCTATTCCGGATGATTCTTCATATTCATCTAGTGTGACAATTCTACCTTTTGATTCTTGAATGGAAGTTTTTTCAATATCATCTATGATTTCATTGTATCGAAATGTATCTGCATTGGTTAGTAGCTCATAATCTACTGTTATTTTGAATTCCTGTGTTCTGCGAAAATAAATTTCCTGAGACGACAATAAAAAGCTAAAATTTAAAAAAAAGATAATCAAAATATTCTTCCTCATCCTAATACCTTCCTTTCCATTCTTCTTGGTGGTTGAACGGGTTTCTCATTTTGTTTCTTACTTCCTATAAATCTACCGCTGTGCCTCGTGCTGTTGAATCAACTTGATATTGTATTTATCAATGTCGGTGAGTAGCTCGTCGCTGTAGTTTGGATTTACCTTGTACCAGGTGTAGCAGTTCCAAAGGCTCTGCAAGTCCACACTCTTGAAGGTTCGGCCATGGCGGGCGTAGACGGCGTTCCGCATGAGGCGGAGCTGTGCCTTGTCCAGGTCCCGCAGGTCCCCGTCGGTGAGCTTTGAGTCCAGCTTTGAGAACTTGAGGCCGTTGTAGGCGAAGTAGTCGTCCGGGCAGTGGGCGTTTTCAAGCTGCTGTTGCGTCACGGTTTCGTCGAGGATGTAGCGTTGTTCACTTGGAGACCAGTAGTAGAAGAAAAACAATGGTGTATACACATCATTTTTCCATTTATATTGTTTAATGATAATTCCTCTTCTATTATTTATAATTGAAAATTTTAATCCATTTAGGTACAACTCTTCCGTTATTTCTAATGAATTTTTGTTTACAAATAAAGCATTCTTCATTGCTGTAACATGATATCCATCAATTAAATCCTTATTACTAAAAAATTTGTAAATTCCAATCTTACTACCAGTATCACCATAACCAAATTCTAAAAATTCATCTCTATTATCATAATTAAAATCCGCAATTATTGCTGTTGATTCCGTATCAAATAAATATTTTCTTTGATCCTGATTAAAATTTGGACTTATGTTATAACCATAAAAATAATATATATCTCCTAAAAGGTTTTCGTGTGTATAAAAAATTACTTTTAGTTCATTCTCATTAATTTCATCATAAATATAAAACACCATATTATTGGAACAAAAGTTGGAATTATATTTTAATGAAAAGTTACGGTCATCCATTAACGAAAAGATTTTAGATGATTCTATATAACTTTTTTTATCATCATTTGCAACCAGATGATTAAAAAAAATCAAACAAATCAACATGATACAAATATTCTTTTTCACTTTAATACCCCATCCATTTCTTCAAGCTCCGTTATACTTGGGCTTATTTCTCCCGTGAAGTCGTAACTCTCTCTGAAATCTTGATTCTCATTGTAATAAAAATGCAATTCAGAAATCTTATCCTTCTTAAATCCTTGATCAATAGAGATGTCCATACCCACATCACCTCCTACGTTACATAATAATATCTCTTCTATTTTGTCGCAAGATTTTTGATTTGGTTGCACCGTTGCATAGTGCGGAGCTCCGCCCCTGCCTTCACTTGTATTTTCCCAGGCCACCACAACCACATAGCCCCTGTTTGCTTTCATGAGGATATCTTCACAAGTAAACAATTCTTTTATGCCTCGCCTCCAGCTCTCGTATCTTCCCCTCCAGAGCCATCACTCCCACTCTAGGTACTCAGCGAAGCACCAGCCCACGGTTCCCTCACGTATGGGCTTGCCGTCACGGTCTTTGGCTCCAGCCTGGACTTCTACAAACACCCAATAGTTGAATATGTCTCCTTCGCTCTCGCTCTGTATAAAGTGATAATGGGCGACGTCTAGGATTTCTACTCGGGTACCGGCTTGCATCACGGTGATCACTTGTGCCTCGATGTCGCCTCATCACGCAGCTTGAGATTTTCGGTGACAATCATAGCTGTGTTTCCCTCAGGCGTGGGGGATTCGGTCTCTTCGTAGTCGCTGCTGCCGTCGGCGTGGCGGGGAAATGTAATTCTTGACATATCGAATCTATTTGTTCTCACTGCATCTCTGATTACCAACTCTTCTGTTGCTGTGTAAGCGTAGTATGTTGCCAACAATGTTTTTTCATCCTCCAAATAGATGTACAAATAGTCCCCATCAAATTTAAAGTAGAGAGCTTCTATTTCTTTACCCAATACATGCGACAAGACACCGCCTTCATATGCGGCCTTGTCAACAGTTCTTTGGTCAATATATTCTTTTTCTTTAAGAATAATTTTATAGTTGTCTTCATTGAACTTATAAATACCTGATATATAAAATGTAATTTCTTGTATATCTATCCACCACCCCCCACTCCTCGCCTCACCCAGGCTTAATTTGCCATGAAAAATGAGTGCGGAAGGATTCTCATACCAATAAAGCATATCGTAAAATATATCAACAAATTCCCGTGGCTTCTCCCGAAATCTTGGGACATGCTCTAAAAATATGTCACGATTCTTTTCTTGCAATATGACATTATAATATCCAGCCAGCCAAAACTTCCCTTTTATTCTTTGCTCAAACTCATTGCTAAAAATGGAATTAAACAAGAATGATAGAAGTACAATAAAAATGACTTTCCTCATAAATTCGCTCTCCTCTCTTATGCGTTAGGGTTCTTTTCCGATGAATGGTCAAAGGGATTTCGTCTTTTGTCGCTATCATCACTCCAGCTATAGTTAGCCTCACTCCAGGTACCCGCCGAAGCACCAGCCCACGGTTCCTGTAGGTATGCGCTTGCCATCCCGGTCCTTGGCGCCCGCCTGGACTTCCACCTTCATCCAGAAACCGTGCATGCCGTCTATCCATGTGTCGTCTCCGATGTTGAGGATTTTTACTTTGCTACCGGCCTGCATCACAGCAAGCACTTGTGTAGTAGTTGACTCCCCGGATCGCAGCCTGAGATTTTCCTTGACGGTCATGATGTCACTGCCTATGGGTGACTCGGCTCCCTCATAGTCACTGCTGCCGTCTGCATGGCGGGGCCAGGTTACTTTGGACAGGTCGCAGGTGTTATTTGCGAATAATGCTGAAAGCTCCCTTAAAATGGAATCATCTACATAAACGAAAGAAGTAATATGTGTTCCACGACTCTTATTGTCAACAGTTATATAATCTCCATCAATCGTTATAGTGAAAGCTTCCCTCTTTCCTTTTGGTGTGTTTTCAACATAAGTCTTCCAGAAATTCCTTGTAGGATTCCATTCTTCATAGGCCTTTTTTGCAAATCCATTGCAAACATAGGTGAATGCAGATTCTTTCATTATATCCTCAAAATAGATTTCATCATAATTTGAAAATCTTATTCCCACATTTGAAACAACCGTGAACCCCCATGTAAATATATAAGTCGAACTATACAAAACATCAGAAAACATTTTTGACAGTATCGTATTGTTAATACCTATGGCATCAAGATAATCAGAAGGCCTGGAAAAGAACTCCTCATATTGACCAATTGTCTTGCTATCTTTACTTTTCAGAATATCCAAGAAATACACAGGAATAGCTTTTTTAGTTATTTCTCCATCCTTTACAGAAATAATACTGTCAGGCAATACTGTTTCTGAATCAATAGGCTTCAATGCGGAAACAGGAACAAGATAATAATCCTGTTCTCTATAAAAGAACATATCAGCAAAATCTGCAAGACAGATAATCTTTTCATTTTGTTTCAATTCTTTTACACGATTAATTACATAATCATAATCAATACTAGTATCATAGCTTAAACAATCCTCGATAAGAATATAGGTCAGTTTTTCTTGTGAAAAAAGAAAATTGACACAAAATAATAAAATAATTACTAAAATTTTTCTCTTCATTTGAATTTTACACCCCCATATTCAAATTCATAATCAAATGGATCGACATATTCTTTTAGGAAAGTTCCCCTCCAGCTATAGTTAGCCTCATTCCAGATACCCGCCGAAGCACCAGCCCACGGTTCCCTCACGTATGGGCTTGCCGTCTCTGTTTTTGCTACGTGACAGCACTACAACCCTCACCCAGTTTGAAGAAATCCCGTCTATGGTCTCGGCCTTGCCCACTTCAAACACCTGTACCCGGCTGCCCGCCTGCATCACGGCAAGGACTTGAGTTGAGGTGTCTTCTCCTGCACGAAGCTTTAGGTTCTCTGAAACAGTCATGATTTTTTTTAGGGCTACGTTGGAGGGTTCTAATAATTGTGCTGGATTTATTTTTATATCTGCAAAATTGAATCTTGGAGGTTTTATTTCGTCATCGTAGTCGCAGGAACCGTCTGCATGGCGGGGCCAGGTTACTTTGGACAGGTCGCATTCTCCTGTTTTAAGAAGATTCTTAAATTCTGCATGTGTTTTCTCGTCAGTTATGGCATACGTCATCAAAAGTTTGTCTTTTGAATCTTCATAGACATTTATGTAGTCTCCGTCAAAAAGAATTAACAAAGTGTGCTTTCCGTTTGTTGGAGTTGTAATGAATGCATTCGTTAGATTTGTATCATTTGAATGTGGACGTTTTAGAAAGCCTTTACATTCATATCCATTTTTAATTTTGGTTATATTTTCAATAAAGAAAGAACAGTAGTCGTTGTTTGTACTTACCGCAACAATTGCATTCTCTAATGCAAGCCCCCTCTTGTAAGACCGCCTTGTAAACCATTCATATGATTCTTGTTCAGAATAGTAATCTCCACTTTCAGAATTGTATTCTCCACTTAAGAGCCAAAAATCATGTTCAAATAATTCCTTAAATAAAGTCCTGTCTTTTTTATAAAGAATATCAAAATTAAGATATGAAAGTGTTGTCATATTATTATTTGTCAGTTCAGAAGAGAATAATTCTTTAGAATTCTTGGGAAGTACGGAGTCGACATCTATTATTCCGGTAATATGAGCGTAAACAATTCCATGAAGCAAATTTGTTTCGTCCTCTAAATGTGCCCATCCAAAATGACCGACTTCTTGGTTTTTTTTTACATCAACAGTCGTCCCCTCATTGTCATACAATATTAATTGGGTATCATTTTGAACTATCCACTTAACTTCTTGTGCCATAATAATATTGCACAAAGAAAACAGAACTATCAAAATTACCAATTGCTTTTTCATCCTTTACCGCCATGTTCATCATGATTAAATGGATCTACCCGTTTGTTACGATTCCATCTTACATTATCTCTCCACTTCATTTCAATATTTTCATCAGCTTCTACATTGATCACCTTTTTCTTTTCTATAGAATTTTCACACCCAAACACCTCCAAATGTAAATGTGCACCATCAGAGCCTCCCGTATTGCCCACATAAGCAACAACATCTCCAGGCATTACAGAGTCACCCACTGCTTTGTTATATCTTGACAGATGTGCTAGCCAGTACAAGAAATTATTGTTCCCTTTAATTAGCATCAGCCTACCATAACTTTTTCCACCGTTACTGATACCATTATTTGTGTTTCCCATGTAAGTGGTTGCCCAGACCTTGCCTTGTATAAAAGAATAAATTGGTGTTCCTTCATAACCTGCAAAATCAACACCGGTATGCTGTTTTCCAACCATATCTGGATCTGCATAAATACTACATTGATAGCACCAGTTGACCGCTCCATAAAATAGTCCAGAATGAGAATACGGAAAGCGCACTGAATCTGAATTAGTATTCACAGCGGGTGCAAAACCAGGATTCGACAGGACTTTTATAGGCGAATTATAGTGTTCTGCAAACTTGGATTTTGCTGCAGAAGAATGAGGATGTCTAGGTTTTATTTTTTTGAACTTTTCATAGGGGTTGAACTCCAAGAAGCCGGCCTTGTCAAGATAGTGCAGGAAGTACAGGGGGTGATAGAAGTTGAACTCGTTCCTGCCGAACACCCTTTCCAGCCCTCCCCTCCAGATGTCTGTGTCCGCCGCCGCTCTCTTGGTCATATCTGGAGGCAAAGAATTTTGTGCCATGAATCTGCCGTTGTGTCAACTCTCTCTTCCATCTTAGAAATCCACGCCATTCTTCCAACTGCCTTGTGGAGGCGACCTTCAAGGACGGAATTGACTGTAGGAAATCTACAAAACCCTCATCATTAGGTAATGGAGACGGATGCACATATATTTCAGCCTCCTTCTCATATTCTGGCAGCGGCATTTCCGGGATGATTTCAATCCTGTCGATATATGAAATGCCATTGAGTCTATGGCCAACAAAAAGAAACGTTTCCTCTGCCTCAAGGTTCCTGTCAATAAAATCGCCTGATGTCCTACGAGGAATTATGGCAAACATAATTCCTTGCTTTTCATCCGATGTTAGATTGCGGATAGCAACATTTTTCCTGAACCCTGCAGGAAAAACCTCTCGTACCAGAACATCATGGGGATTGTCCTCCCCATCAAGGGATGGAACCATGCTATACAATTCCTCCACCGATTGTTTCGGATTATTATCCGCCCTGATACAAACCCTTAACTCATCATCGCTCATCCAGCTTTCCTCCTGTCATTATAATGTACCAATTCTACCCCATGTCCGGCAATTCCTGCGGGAAAATTTGGCGGATGCGTTCCGTTGCCCAGGCTTGATTTTTATCATTCTCCGCTGTATCCTTACAGCAGAATCGAGGCAGGAAAATGTATGAGCCCTCCGGGGCCTGTCCATGCAACCTTCGGGTGCCTGTCTGGGGAGGCGGATGCGTTCGGCCTCCTTTGTGGGGCTGCCGCCAGGCAGCCCTTTGCTTTGGACTCCCGCCCTTCTTACCAGCCATTGCGAGGACGATAAAAATAGCTGAAATCTCGGCCGGCAGCCTTGTTTTTCCGGGCAAGTATTGGTATCTTCAATATAATTGCGTGGCATGACTCCATGCCACATGCAGGCGGAGCGCGGCATGGTTCCGGTCAACCCGCCCAAAATTCACACATCGACGGAGGAAGAGGCGTGAAGGAGAATCCCTTTAAGTCTGTGAAGAATCTGAAGCCCAGCCCGGCACTTGTGGTGTGGGCGCTGGTGATTGTGGTGGTCCTGGCTGCGGGGCTCACCAGCTTCTTTGTGGTGGATGCCACGGAGCAGGCGGTGGTGACACGGCTGGGAAAATATTCCCGCACGGTGGGGGCGGGCCTGCAGTTCAAGCTGCCCTTCGGCCTTGACCGCAACTACAACGTCCCCGCAAACGTGGTGCAGACCGAGCAGTTCGGCTTCAAGACCATATCATCCGCCGGCACCAAGGGCATCTACGAGAACAACATCGTGGAGGAGGCCCGGATGCTCACCGGGGATCTGAACATCGTGGACGTGGAGTGGATCATCCAGTACAAGATTGTGGACCCGGCAGCCTGGCTTTTCAACGTGAAGGACAGGACCAAGACCATCCGGGACATCTCCCAGTCGGTGCTGAACATGCTGGTGGGAGACCGGGCCATCCTGGACGTGATGGGAAGCGAGCGTGCCCCCATAGAGACCCAGGCGCAGCAGCTGATGAACGACAACTTCTCCCAGCTGGGCCTGGGAATCAACGTGCTGACCGTGCGCCTCCAGAACATCGTGCCGCCCTCCGGGGTGCAGGACGCCTTCGAGGACGTGAACAAGGCAATCCAGGACATGAACCGCTTCATCAACGAGGGGAAGGAGGCCTACAACACCGAGATTCCCAAGGCCCAGGGAGAGGCGGACCGCCAGATACAGGTGGCCCAGGGCTATGCCGTGGAGCGGGTGAACAAGGCCCAGGGTGACGTTGCCCGCTTCAACGCCGTCTACGAGGAGTACCGCAAGGCCCCCGCCGTCACCAGGGAGCGGCTGTACATCGAGACCATGGAGGAAATCTTCAACGCCAGGGAGAATCCCACCCTCATCGACGGGGAGCTGGACAATGTGCTCCCGGTAAAGACACTGACAGGAGGAGCACAATAATGAGAAAAGCATGGACAAGCATTGCCGTTGTGGTGGCCCTGCTAGTGATTTTCCTGATGCTGGGCCCCTTCTACATCGTGAACGAGGGCTACCAGGCGGTGGTCACCCGCTTCGGCCAGATTGTGAGCACCCGCACCAATGCGGGACTGTACATCAGGATTCCCGTGGTGGATGTGGTCACCACCTACCCCAAGCTGATTCTCTCCCTGGACGGCGACTCCCAGCGGATTCCCACCAAGGAGAACCAGTTCATCATCGTGGACACCACCAGCCGCTGGCGGATCTCCGACCCCGGCCTGTTCTACCAGTCCTTCAAGACCCTGGAGGCAGCCAACAACCGCCTCAGTGACATCATCGACTCCGCCACCCGCACCGTCATCACCCAGAACCGGCTGGCAGAGGTGGTGCGCAGCTCCAACATCATCAACGAGCAGACGGCCTCCAACCCGCTGGTGGCCATGGAGGACGAGGAGACCGCCCAGATCGAGGCCCTGGTGAACGTCAGCACCCAGTCCGAGTCAGTGACCAAGGGGCGGCGGCAGCTGAGCAACGAGATGGCGCAGGAGGCCCGCAGTATGATCAGCGAGTACGGCATCGAGCTCATCGACATCGTGCCCCGCCAGATCAAGTACTCCGACGAGCTCACCGAGAGCGTGTACAACCGCATGATCAAGGAGCGGAACCAGGTAGCCCAGGCCTACCGCTCTCTGGGAGAGGGCAAGAAGGCCGACTGGCTGGGCAAGCTGGAGAAGGAGAAGCTCACCATCCAGTCCGAGGCCTACAAGAAGGCCGAGGAGGAGAAGGGACGGGCCGACGCAGAGGCCAGCCGCATCTATGCCGAGGCCTACGCCAAGGATCCTGCGTTCTACGCCTTCTGGAAGAGCCTGGAGTCCTACAAGTCCACCCTGCCCAACTTCGACGCCACCTACAGCACCAACATGGACTACTTCAACTACCTGTACGACCCGGACGGCAGGCGCTAGGATGACCTCCTGCCACAAGCTCAAAAGGCAACCTGCCGCCTTGGTGTGCGGCCGGTTGTCTTTTGCATGGGTCTGCGAAGAATCGAGGAGTTAGGAATGAGAGACGGGGATTGAGGTCTTGTTGTCCATCATTCCCCGGTTGCCGAAGGAAACCAAAGCGGGCAGCCTGAGCTGCGAGCAGCTCCCCTTGTAAAACACCAAAACTTGTCCCCGCAAAAACGCATATTTTCGCCGGATTCTAGCCATAATAATGGTAAAACAAAAAGCCCGGAGGAACTATGCTGAC
>CALEFI010000099.1 GCA_937876905.1 uncultured Treponema sp. | reverse complement strand
AGGGCCTCGGCCTCCGCCACCTCGGAGACGGCAAAGCGGCCGATGCCCTCGTCCCGGAGGACCTTGGCCAGCCGGGCAATGCCGGCGCCGCCGCCGTTGCCTCTGCCGCCAAGCCTGAAGCCGCCGCCCAGCCTTCAAAGCCAGTGGCAACCAAGAGCGCCCCAGCCAAGGCCCAGGCAGCCAAATCCAACAACAAGCTGGTGGACCAGTACTGGGTGCAGGTGGCCTCTGTCACCAACAAGAACAATGCGGAGAACGCCCGCGCCGCCCTTGCCGCCAACAAGATTGACAGCGAGATTTTTACCCACAAGGCTGACGACGGCAAGCTGTACTACCGGCTGCGGGTAGGGCCCTACACCACCAAGACCGAGGCCGAATACTGGAAGGGCCGCATCGTCCTCATCGAGGAATTTGCCGACACTGCAAGCTACATCACCAACAGTACGGCAAAGAAGCAATAATCTGGTTGAACCAAGGACAGCCGTTCCTTGCTACAATTCTAGTACAGATAGACCTGTGCTCATAATTTTCTCCTCTTGGGGCTACCCTTCACCGGGTAGCCCCTCTTTTTTCATTCATGCGCTGGAATCGCTCAAAGCTGGGCCAGCAGGCGGCGGATTTCCCCCTTAATCTCCTCTTTTATGTCAAAGGAAGAATCCCCCTGGTGTGCGGGGAAAAAGTCCTTGGGGCTTACCTCCAGCGCCCGTGCCAGGCGGATGAGGGTCATGGTGGAGGGCTCCTTCTTTCCGGTCTCGATGTTGGCCAAAAAGCTTTGCGACATGTTTGCCCGCACGGAGAGCTCCAGCTGTGACAGCCGCTTGGCGTGCCGTATGGCCTTGATGGAGCTTGCCACATATTGCAGGATTTCTTCGTTTGTCATGCACAAATAATAATAGTCTATCGAGTATCAAAACGATTTCTTGAAGAGTATTATAATGCTTGATAGAGCATTAAATCTATTGTAAACTGTTCCCGACTGACAAGGAGGATCTTCGGATGAGTCTAGAGACCAAGGTGCGCTTTGCCGGGGTGCTGGCGGAGCTGACAGAGATTGGCAGGGAGGCGGGAATCCCTACGAAGCGGGCCGAGGCCCTGCGTGCGGCGGTGGAGAGCCTGCCGCTGCTGGTACCGGTGGTGGGGGAGTTCAGTGCGGGTAAGAGCTCTCTGCTGAACTTGTTTATGGAGAGAAATGTGCTGGCCGTGGCGATAACGCCGGAGACGGCAGTGCCTGCGGAGCTGTACTTTTCCCCGGAGGAATACGACGAGGTCTGGGTCAATCAGGCGGGCAACAGCGTCCGTCTCGACGGGGACGAGGCCAAGGCGCTGCTCCATGAGCTCCACGGCAGCA
>CALEFI010000098.1 GCA_937876905.1 uncultured Treponema sp. | reverse complement strand
TGGAGAATATATCACACCCTCTCCCATCTTGTCAATATATATTCCCCTTTTTTTTTATTTTTTTTCTTTTTTTTTGTTACATTGACATAGCTTCAATAGCTATGTTAATATTAACGGCATTTTCAATCTCTATTATAAGGAATAATACTGCATGAATGACATCGAAAAGAAGAAAAATGGTTCTTCTCCCAAGAAGCTTCTCATAAGCATAGGTTCTGTCATCATCCTCGTATTGGCAGCTATCTCTTTTATCTTTATCCCAGCCATGGTTCAATCTGGAGGCCCTGAGATTCCTCCCTTTGGGTACTATAATAAGAAGCCTATTCAGTACAAGCAGGGCACCTACTTTGCCAATTTAGTTCAGATGTATTCAGAGCAAGAAGGAGCCGAGAATAGGCAAAGTGCCTATTTTGACGTTTTTAACCAAGCCTTTAACGATGCGGTTTTGTACGAGGCATTTACACAGGCTGTCGATGCGACGGGCTACGTTCCCCCCACGGGTCTTGTGGACAGGAACATGCTCCCCTATTTTTACGATGAGAAGGGTGTGTATTCAAAGCGGCTCTTCAATGAAACCCCAGACAGTGTAAAAATAGAACTGAGGAACTCGATTGAAAGCAGCCTTGTGTACCTTCGCTACGTGGAGGATCTCTTTGGCTCTACGACGGACAAAATAGGCGACTACCAAATGTACGGTCTAAAAACAGCCTCCGCAGAGGAGCCCTTCATTCAGGCTATGGGAGAGAATCAGCGAACCTTCCAGGTTGTCTCCTTTGACATGTCGAATTATCCAGTGCAGGAGGCTAGAATCTGGGCGGAGGGCAATTCCCACCTCTTTACCCGCCATGACCTGTCAGTGATTTCAGTTGCCGAACAGACTGCCGCAAACAATCTTTTGAGGCAGCTACAGAACAACGAGATTCTCTTTGAGGACGCCGTTACAGAGCTTTCCCTGAACTACTATAGCGGAACCGACGGAAAATTGACAAATGCCTACAGCTACCAAATCAACAACATAGTCAATGACCAGGCTGACTTGGAGGCCATCACCGGCCTGACTCCCGGCAGCCTCAGCGGTGTCATTCCTACGGTCAACGGCTTTTCAATCTTCCGTGGCGACGGGGAGGCCACCCTTGCAGATCTTGAGGACGAGGCGACAATGGATGCCGTGATGAGCTATATGAAGTCCTACGAGGCAGGCATCATCGAGACGTACTACCTGGAGCTGGCCCAGGACTTCTGGAACACGGCGAATACGGCCGGGATGGTGTCCGCCTGCCGAGACTTCAACGTCACCCCCGTCGAGCTTGGCCCCGTCCCCCTGAACTACGGGAATTCCCCCCTGTTCGCCTCCATGAGCGGGGCAGACGCAGTGCTGGGCGGCGCCTCCACAAATGAGAATTTCTTGAGGACAGCCTTTTCCATGCGGCTGGATGAGATTTCTAGTCCCATGGTGCTAGACGACAATGTCGTCCTCCTGATGCTAACAGGAGAGACCACTGTCACGGCAGAAGAGAATGCGGTGGCCTTTGCTGATTACGTAAGGCAGTTCGACCAGTCCACCCTACAGAACACCGTGATGACCAGCGATAAGCTTCAGAACGACTTTCTGACGGTGTTCTTACAGTATTTTATGAATTTTGAATGAGATGGCAGAAGCCTTGTGCAATTAAACAGAAAGGACTAGACGCAAGCTAATGCAAGCGGGAACCGATGAGGACAAGCCCTGCCTAGTTGAGACTGGACGGGGCTTGTCTGTTTTATACAAGAACAGATACCTGTACTCAAAATACAATCCTGTAGCTAGCATCGAGCGACTGGTTGAGTCGGTGGAGATACAGCAGTACAGCCTGATTCTATGCCTCTCACCCGTTTTGGGATACGGATTGGAGCGACTGGCAAAACGATTGCCGGAAAACTGCTTTATGCTCGCCATCGAGTCCGACCCGCAGCTGCTGGAGCTCTATAATCCTACCACAATTCCTGCCGGGGTTGGATTTTTGGGGGCAGAAAAGACAGGCGAACTCTACAACCTTCTGACAAGAAAGAGCCAGCTGGCAGACAATCAGGTTCCCATCCCCAGTCCCGGAACCTTCAGGCATTGCCTGCGCCTGGACTTTTCCGCAGCCACGGCCCTACATCAGGAGGAATATCTGGCAATCCACCGAATAGCCGAGCTGGCGGTAGCGAATTTTTGGAAGAACCGGCTGACCTTGATAAAGATGGGGCGACTCTATCACCGAAACATACTTCGGAACCTGGCCCTGCTGCCCCATGGAAGGGCAATTCCAGCAGAACGGGTGGACCGCCCCCTGCTGGTGCTGGGGGCGGGGCCCTCCGCAGACGAGACAATCCAGCAGCTGGAAAGGCTTTCCCCAGACTGTAGGAAACAGATTTGCCTGCTGGCGGTGGACGCGGCGGTGCCGGCCCTGCTGACACGAAAAATCAAGCCGGACCTGGTGCTGGCCCTGGAGTGCCAGCACGCCATACAGCAGGCATATACCACTGCCACCGGAACGCAGCTCCTCTTCCTAGCGGACCTGACCTCCCGCCCCTCCATTCTCCATGAAGATACAGGATTTCAGAGGGCTGCTGGTAAAAACAATCGTTTACAACCAATTTTTGGTCGAAATTGCACCGGCGGAGAGACCGCCTTCTTTTCCACAGAATTCGCTTCCACCAGCTTTTTGGAGCGGTTGCAGCGCAAAGGGCTTTTGGAGTACCGGCTGCCGCCCCTTGGCTCGGTGGGAATTGCCGCAGTGGAGCTGGCCGTCAGAATGAGGACTAATAGCGGAGTACCCATCCTAGTGTCGGGATTGGACTTTTCCCACAGCTTGGGCAGAACCCACTGCAAGGAAAGCTTTCAAGTCAGAAACAACCTGACCAGATGCAGCCGCCTGAATCCTCCCGGCTCCTACGGAAGCCTGGCAAATCCAACATTGGAAAAAAGGAGCGGAAAATCGGGGCCGATATATTCGGACCATATTTTGAGACAGTACGCCCAGATTTTTCTGCATCGATTCCAAGACACAGCCAATATCTACGACGTGGGTGGAGCAGGGCTCGACCTGGGATTGCAGAAGATGGACTTCGAGTCGGCCTGGAAGCTCCTTGTCCCTGCGCAGGATGGAAAATCAGATGGAGCAGCTGGAGCACGCAAGCCGGACAAAAAGCGGCAGCCAGACAAAGGGGACGAAGGACTGGCAGGGCTGGTGGAGGAATTCTACCGTGGCGAGGAGGCCCTGCTACAAGAGCTGCGGGATGGCCTCTCCCAAGGGGCCATCCCCAAGGAGCGCATCCTGGCCATCCTGGAGGAGGCCGACTACCTGTACCTGCACTTCCCCGACGGCCACAGGCCCAGTCTGGAAACCTCCTTCCTAAAGCGGGTGCGCTCCGAGATTGACTTCTTTCTGAAGGACATTGCCATAGGACGGCGGCTGCTGGCAGGCCGGTGAGGAGCGAGATCTAAGGAAACAGGAGCGAAGAGCCCATTCCTCGTTCCCGTCTCCCCGCCCCAACCGAGACCAAGCAGTCAGTCGCCCTGACCTTATGCTCCCGCACACTCCCGCATTACGCTGTGACACGCCACCCATGGAATTGCGTAGCAATTCCGAATCCGTGTGGCCAGTTCTGTAAGGAAACGATTGAATTGGCGGCTCCCGCCACCTGCGAATCCGTGTGACCCCTCCCAGCCCGCCAACCCGCACACAAAAACACCCGCCAGGCCGCAGCCCGACGGATGCCACACTCCAACCTCTAAGCCTTATTCCCTACGGCAACTCGGAAACTGGAATACACAAAGCCGGAACAAAGCCCCCATCAGTATCGTTACGGATGTGTTTGTACAAGCTGTTGCCTGGGCTGTGGATGGTACGCACGGTGCTACTGCTTTCGTAGAAAGACGAGCGCAACCACCACCAACCGCCAGTAGCCCCGGTGGCCTTGGCGTAGTCCGTGGGAACACGGGAGCGGGCGGAATCACTATTATCAAAACTTTCAGCAAAGCCATAGATTGCGGTGGTGGCCTCCCTCATGCTCAGCAAGAAGATCTTGTCTGTGGTGTTGCCACCGATAAAGGGGAGTGCGTAAAACCACCATTTGTGGGTGTAGTGCTTCCTTCGCTGTTGTCAACAGTGGTCGCCGCTATCAGACTCTGGGCATCTGCGGTGAAGGCCGTCTGCAGGAAGCCGGGGGTGCCTTTGTAGTCACTGCTGTCCCCCTTTTCTTCCGTGTTGCCGTTGAGCCATCTACGGATATTGCTCCATATGTAGTAGTTACCGGCGACCGACTGGATTATGCCGCCTCCAAGAAGTGCTAGACTTTGCCCCTAGAAGCTAGTCTTTTTCTGGCAGTAACTTCTCTACCTGTTCTAAGGGGAGACCCGTACATCGTGCCACCATGACAGTTTCCAATCCACCACACACAAAAAAAACCCAGAACCCTCCCACCGAGGATTCTGGGGCTTGTTTACTGTAAAATAACTCAAAGAAAAAGAGCACTATAAGGTTACAAGTAGACTTATTTTAAATCCCCCATCTTTAAGCCACCATCTCCTTCCCACTTTGAGTCGGTGACGTATGAGGTATACCCAGTCGCAGTATGAGCCGTATACACCTCAATCATAGAGTGACCATCTCTAGTAGTCGACTTGCCTCCTATATCCTTATGGAATACAAATGTTGTCTCTTGCATTCCTTGGTCTACCGCAATATGATTCCCTCCCTTGGTGGCAGAGTTTGTACCATTAAACACACCATCCTTCATGGTAAAGCGAACAGTTCCCCCTGTGGAAGGATTATCACCGATATATACCGCTCCACCATTCCCTCTGGCTGTGTTGTCACTAAAGGTTCCACCTTCCATTACAACTGTTGATTTTGAGCCACTGAGACAGAGACCACCACCATTGACAGCTTCATTATCAGAGATTGTTACGTTGTCTTTTATAATCACCGTAGCGTTACTATTCCCAACATAAATACCACCGCCGTGGGAGTTATTACCAGTAAGTGTATTACCAGTAATTATTGTACCAGAATCCAATATTAACTGTTTGCCGTCCAAAAAGAAAATGCCTCCTCCATCCGTATTATGATTCGCACCCGTTAGGGTAATATTTTTTACGGTTACTGTAGCATTTTTAGCATCAACCCGTAGACCACGACCATTGCCATTTGCGTTGATAGTATGACCACCACCATCGATGGTAATGGACACATCTTTGGTTGTGTCAATTGAAAGAACATCGATTAGAGCTCCTCCTTGTACTGTATTACCAGTCAAGTTAGCTCCCAACTTAATCAAAATCTCATCACCATCTTGGGCTGCAACCAAAGCTTCATTGATTGCAGCTTGTGCCTCATCTGCAGAATTGATTATAGCACCTACCTGCCACTGAGCATAGAGGGTAGTATCTGCTTTGGGAGTAAATTGTTGTCCTTGAGTATACTTGTCGCCCTGACCATTTTTTTGTGTATTCCATCCGTTAAAGATATACCCAACTCTTGTTAAAGAACCCTGACCCACCGTTACACTACTACCTAAGGTAACGGTAGAAGGATCTGGAACATCTCCAGTTCCCTCATTAAGGTCATAAGAAACCGTATAAGTAATAGCCGTCCACTGGGCGGTGAGGGTAACATCATTCTTTACAGTGTAGGGGAAGGAAATAGCTCCGTTACTGTCACGCCAGCCAGAAATCTTGTACCCCTGTTTTTGGAAAATAGCCAGGTCGTCCTTTGTAATGGTGCTGCCGCCTTGGAGATACAGCTGGTGAGTATCAGCCCCATTGTATTGTCCACCATTCCCCAGCAAGGTAATGGTATAGGGCGCCACCCCGGAACGAAGAGAGGTTCCTGCAATACCCTCGCTGTCCTGGGCAAACAAAGATACCGAAATGCCACTTCCCACCTGCAACCCATATACATCATAAGGAGCAGAACCTGAGATAAAACTTTCCACAGAACCATTCGAGTCTTTTACCAGCAAATTTGAAGCATCGTGAAGAGTTCCGTTGATGGAGAACTGGGCCACACAATCTGCTGCCGTCTCGTCAAAACTATTGCTTCCCACATAGCTATCTTCTGGCCAGCCCCAGTAAATGTAGCCGTCCTTGTCCGTGCCAGTACCTGTGGTTGGCTGCCAGGCTTGACTTTGGAGCTGGACAAAGGCCGAATTTGAGCTATCCCACATAAGGGCCAGGGGAGCCCGTGGCGGGGTGTTGTACTGCAGGGTCACGGCCATGCTGCCGGGTGCGCCCACGCCGGTCTCTGAGCGCACCGGAGTGAAGCTCAGGGTGAAGGTGGTGTGCTCCGCGACCGTGCCAGTGGCAGGGTCAAGGCTGACGGCTATCATGGTGGGGTCGCTGGCAGAAACCCTCGCCAGGCCCTTGACGCCCGTGTCGCTCACCCGCACGCTCTTCTGCGTGTCGCCGGAATCCCCTATTTCTGACACAAGGGCATACTGCTTGGGGTTGATGATGTAGCCGGTTATCGTCGCCGTGGCGGACAGGGGCAGGGTGTCCACCCCCGCATCGTTCTTCTGCAGGGTCACGTTGGTAATGTCCACCCGCCCCATCTGCACCGTCCCCGTCCAGTACTCCAGGTAGCCCTTCATGTCCCCGTTGAAGGTGAGGTCCT
>CALEFI010000097.1 GCA_937876905.1 uncultured Treponema sp. | reverse complement strand
CCAGAACAGCGGCCTCAGCAGTGTGACCATCCCCGGCAGCGTCACCAGCATCGGGCAGGAAGCCTTTGCCGGCTGCGCCCAGCTTGACAGCGTGACCATAGAGGATGGTGTCACCAGCATCGAGTATGGTGCCTTCCATTCCTGCCCTGCCCTCACCAGTGCGACCATCCCCGGCAGTGTGAAGACCATCGGGTGGGATTCCTTCAAGAACTGTTCTGCCCTCACCAATGTGACCATAGGAAATGGCGTGGAGGCCATCGACTATGCCGCCTTTGCCTATACCGGCCTCACCAGCGTCACCATCCCCGGCAGCGTGAAGACCATCGGGGAGGATGCCTTCTACGGCTGCGCCCAGCTCAAGAACGTGACTATAGCGGATGGGGTGCAGACCATCGGGGGAGAGGCCTTCATCCACTGCACCAGTCTCACCAGCGTGAACATTCCCGGCAGCGTGCAGACCATTGGGCAGGATGCCTTCAAGGAGTGCTCTGGCCTCACCAGTGTGACCATAGCGAATGGCGTGCAGTCCATCGGCCCCTGGGCCTTCTACGGCTGTTCCGGCCTCACCGATGTTACCGTCCCCGGCAGCGTGCAGACCATTGAGCAGGATGCCTTTGCCAACTGCGCCCAGCTCGACAGCGTGACCATAGCGGATGGCGTGCAGACCATCGGGCGGGGAGCCTTCCACGGTTGCCCTGCACTCACCAGTGTGACCATCCCCGGCAGTGTGAAAACCATCGGATGGGATGCCTTCCTCAACTGCAACAAACTTTCGAGCGTAACCATAGCGGATGGCGTGCAGACCATTGAGCGGGGAGCCTTCTATGGCTGTTCTGCCCTCACGACTGTGGACCTCCCCGGCACTGTCACCAGCATTGGGCAGGATGCCTTCCACAGCTGCACCCAGCTTGCCAGCGTGGACATCCCCGGCAGCGTGACCAGCATCGGGCAGGGGGCCTTCCAGAACAGCGGTCTCACCGATGTTACCATCCCTAGTAGCGTGAAGACCATCGGGCAGTATGCCTTCCTTAATAGTAATAAATTGACCACAGTGAACTATCGTGGCAGTCAGAGTGACTGGAACAATATAAGTATTGGTTCCGGTAATGACACCTTGAATAATGCTCCTACGAGGAACTTCGATTATGTCGGCCCGTAGGGGCTGGGGGCAGGAGCGAGGGGGCGAGGAGCGAGCAATTGGCTGCTCACCCCTTGCTCATCATTGGAATGACCGTGACGACGGGCTGGGAGTTGGGACCGAGTTCCTGGCCCCTGGCATCTCCCTCCTGCCTCCCCATCTTGCAAGATTCGGCGTTTTCCCGTACTCTGGGTGGTATGAGCACTCCTTCTTATGACGATGCCCTCTACATCATCGACTCCTACGGGCTTATCTACCGTTCCTACTATGCCTTTATCAATCGGCCGCTCACTGCCAACGGCGTGAATGTCTCCGCCGTCCACGGCTTTTTCAACAGTCTGCTGGCGGTGCTAAAGGACTATGCCCCCCCCTCCCTCGTGGCCGCATTCGATCCCAAGGGCCCCACCTTCCGCCATCAGATGTACGACCAGTACAAGGCCACCCGGCAAAAGACACCGGAGGACCTACACGCCCAGGTACCAGTAATTGAAGAGATTCTGGTGGCATTCGGGGTGCCGGTGCTGCGGCGGGATGGATTCGAGGCCGACGATGTGATTGCCAGCCTAGCCCGGCAATGCAGCCAGCAGGGACGGCCGTGCAGAATTCTTTCCGGCGACAAGGACCTGATGCAGCTGGTGGACGGCACAACCCAGATTCTCAAGCCAGAGAAGGGTGGAGGCTGGGCACTGGTGGGAGCCGCCGGTGTGGAGGCAGAATGGGGCGTGCCACCGGAGGGAATGCTGGACCTGCTCTCCCTCATCGGGGACACGGCGGACAATGTGCCGGGAGTGCCGGGAGTCGGCATAAAGACCGCCCTCAAGCTCCTGGGACAGTACGGCAGCTTGGACGGAATCTACGCCCATGCCGACGAGATTAAGGGAGCCATCGGCAACAAGATTCGGGATGGCAGGGATTCAGCCTATTTTTCCAGGGAGCTCATTGCCCTGCGGTATGATGTGCCGGTGGACGCTGATTTCCAGTCCTTTTCCACAGACAACCTGAACTATGCCGCTGCCGCCGGCATGTTGACACGGCAGGGACTCTTCGCTGTAGCCAAGCAGTATGCCACTGCAGGGGGTGTATCGCTGGACGAAGCCAAGGGTAATGGGGCAAGGGCTTCAGTTCAGGAGGTCCGGGAGCCAAAAACACCCCAGGCAGCTTCCGCTGGCAGTGGCGATTCTGGGCCCGACTACAAGACCCTGAGAAAAAATGTGGGAGACTACAAGGTGGTGACGGAGGTGGCGGAGCTTGCCGCCCTTATTGACCAGGTGCTGGCCAGCCCGGACAAGGCAGTGGCCTTTGACTGTGAGACCGACAGCCTCAATCCGATGGCGGCCTCCTTGGTGGGCTTTTCCCTGTCCAGGGAGGCAGGTGTCGGCTTCTATGTGCCCCTCGTCTGTGGAGACCAGCTTCTGGCCGAAAGCCAATGGGGGAGCCTCATGTCCAAAGAGGCCGCCCTCTGCCAGCTGGAGCGGCTCTTTGGCCACAAGGACTGCACCCTCATCATGCACAACGGCAAGTTCGACTACCAGGTGCTCTGCTGTAATGGGATGGAGCGCCCCCGCTGCCTGATTTGGGACACCATGGTGGCAGCCTGGCTTTTGGAGCCAGACCGCAACGCCTACTCCCTTGAGTCCTTGGCAAAGGACAGGCTGGGACTAGAAACCATCCCCTTCGACACCATCGTGCCCAAGGACTCCACCTTCGCAGACCTTCCGCTGGAGCAGGCTGTCCCCTATGCCGGAGAGGATGCTGACTTGACCTGGCAGCTCTACCGGCTGATCAGGCCGCAGCTGGAGCAGACCAACCTGCTGAAGCTCTTTTTGGAGCTGGAGATGCCCATCCTGCCGGTGCTGGCGGAGATGGAGCTGCGGGGCATCCACATCGAAGGGAAGGAGCTGGAGGAGTACGGACAGGAGCTTTCCAAGGAGATAGAGCGGATTCAGGTTGAAATCTTCGACATTGTGGGCCACGACTTCAACATCGCCTCCACCAAGCAGCTCCAGCAGGTGCTCTTTGAGGAGCGGGGCCTTCCTCCCGGCAAGAAGACAAAGAGCGGCTACTCCACTGACACCAGTGTGCTGGAAGGGCTGGTAGCCTTGGACGTGGTACCACGGAAGATTCTTGAGTACCGGGCAAAGACAAAGCTCCTGTCCACCTATGTGGAAACCCTACCCAAGATGGCTGGCAAGGATGGCCGCATCCACACCAGCTTTGTGCAGACAGGCACTGCCACAGGGCGCCTTTCCAGCCGTGACCCCAACCTCCAGAATATTCCCGTGCGGGACGAGGACGGCCGCCGCATCCGCTCCACCTTTACCGCCACGGAAGGAAATGTGCTGATTTCCGCAGACTATTCCCAGATTGAGCTGGTGCTTCTGGCCCACCTGTCACAGGACGAGGGGCTGTGCTCGGCCTTTGCCAGCGGAACCGACGTGCACAAGGCCACGGCGGCCCTTATCTTTGGGGTGGAGCCGGAGGAGGTGACGGCAGACATGCGCCGCACTGCCAAGACCATCAACTTCGGCGTGATGTACGGCATGAGCGCCTTCCGCCTTTCCAACGAGCTGGGCATTCCCCGTGGGCAGGCCCAAAGCTTTATCGAAAAGTATTTTGCAACCTATTCCGGCATCAACCAGTTCAAGGAGCGGATGATTTCCCAGGCGGAGGAGACCGGCTATGTGGAGACCCTGATGGGACGCCGCCGCTACATCCGCGCCATCACCAGCCGCAACAAGCTGGAAAAGGCGGGGGCGGAGCGGATTGCCGTGAACACCCCCATCCAGGGCTCGGCGGCCGACATTGTAAAGAAGGCCATGCTGGATGTCTGCAAGCTGCTGGAGGAGGCCGGCTGTCCTGCCCGGCTCTTGCTGCAGGTGCACGACGAGCTCATCTTCGAGTGTCCCCAGGCACACGCCCAGGCCGCCTCCCGTCTTGTCAGGGAGGGGATGGAGTCGGTGGTGGCACTGCGGGTGCCGCTGAAGGTTTCCGTGGAAATCGGGCCACGCTGGGGGGACTTCCATTGATGGTGGACTGGGAAAACAGGCGGCTGCCAGTCATCTGCGTCACCGGGCCAATGGCTGCGGGAAAGAACCTGGCCTCCGACATCCTTGCGGCCAAGGGCTGGGCCTGCGTGGATGCCGACAAGGTGGCCCACCAAGCCCTGGACATGCTGCGGGATGAGATTGTGGCCCTCCACCAGGAAAAGGCCCGGCAGCTGGGAATCCCCCTCCTGCTGGAGGACGGCAGCCTGAACCGCCGGGGAATCGGAGTGCTGGTCTTTGATGATGCGGCAGCCCTGGCCCGCCACGAACAGCTGGTGCATCCTGTGGTGGAGCGCCTGCTGGAGGAATTCGTGGCCGCCCATCCAGATGATCCGGTGGTGCTCAATGCCACGGTATTGTACAAGGTGCATATCATTCAAAAATGCCATGGGGTCCTCTTTGTGGATGCCCCCCGAATCATCCGCTTTTTCCGGGCCCGCCGCCGGGACAGGATGGCCCCGGCACAAATTCTGTCAAGATTTCGTTCCCAATCTGGTATCTTTGCTAAATATAAAAATTCAAATGCCGATACATACAGAGTATGGAACGTTTCGAGTCCATGCGCATTGGAACGCAAACTAGAAAGGATTTTGACAGAATGGAACAGAAGAAGATATTGTGGATCATTGCGAGTGTAGGAGTCTTCCTGCTGGTTGTCATGGGAGCGGCTCTGATTATCAACCGGCCAGCCCAGGCAGTGGAGCCAGCCCTTGCCTCCCTGCAATCCCCGAACGACACATGGATTATGTCTCCTGTTGCCAGCGTACCTGTCCAGGCTGGTGCCGCCGAGAAAACCACCGACTTCCAGACACAGGGCCAGTTGACGGGCGGTACTGCCCAGACACTTCCCGCAGACGGAGCTCAGGCGCAGGAGGGAGCCGCCGCCCAGGGGCAGCTTGCCGCCGAGCCCAGCGTGGACACCGTGACCGTCTATTCCGGCACCACCAATGTGTATGGAAGCAGCGGAACCACCACCATCGACCTGAACAGCCTCAAGGAAGCCGTGCAGCAGGCCTCTGTCACTGCCAC
>CALEFI010000096.1 GCA_937876905.1 uncultured Treponema sp. | reverse complement strand
GAGCCGACTTCTCCGCAGACCTTCAGAGGCATGCCGAGAGAATGGGCATAAAGGAATCCGGCAGCATATGTGTCGCCGGCTCCCGTCGCGTCGATAGGCTTTGCGGGCCATGCTTCGATGAAGTGATATTCGTCCCCCATCCTGACCATCGATCCGTCCTTTCCGACCTTCACGACCGCGATCCTGCAGCTCTTGGCTATCTCGTCGAGGGCTTCGCGAGGCTCCAGACCGGTAAAGGCCTTTGCCTCCGTCTCATTCGCGAAGACGATGTCCACATAATTCTCCACGATGTCATGGAGGAATGCATAGTTGGATTCTACGACATTGTATGATGCCATGTCGAGGGAGATGATGCATCCTGCTGCCTTGGCCAGTTCCTTTACCTGGTCAGGAGCAAGTCCCATGACGGCAGCCATTCCCGGAGGATTGCCAGCACTGCGGGCGGCAATGTCGTCGCAGACCTTCTGCATAATCTCACCACGGAGCTTGACAATCCTGATGGTGTCCTCAAAGGAAAGAACTCCACTGAGGCACATGGCTGGAAACTCGCCCAAGCTGAAGCCAGCACAAAGGGCAGGCTCGATGCCCTTTGCCTTGAGTGCGGCGGCCACCGCTAGGGAGGCGGAGGTGATGGAAAGCTGGCTGCGGTCGCTGCGGGAAAGGACGGACGCCTCGGTCTCCCACAGCAGGGCGGGAATCGACTCGCCAGCAATCTCGGAGATGGAGTCGAGGCAGGAACGAGCCTCTGGATGGGCCTCGCAGACATCCTTAACCATTCCGGGAGCCTGGGCACCTTGGCCGGGAAACAAAAAAGCATATTTCTTGGACATCAAATCCTCCATAAAATTGATTGCTTTCATACAGTATGACAAAAACTGATAATTTGTCGCAACAAGAATACCATATTCCGAGCGCAAAGTCAAACCATCTCCACAGGAGCCAAGGGCCAGCCACAGATTCCTCTTATCTGCCGGCCCAAGGCAAAGCTGGCAGCGCAGGGGGAATGCGGCTTGACACAACCTCCTTCCCCCTTTCCCATTTGATTTCCCTATGCTATACTGAACCCCATGATTGCCCGGCGTGTTTAAAATCTTCAGTCCCACCACAAAGGAGAGCCAGATGACAGTCGTCAGAAACATTCAAACCCTCAGCAAAAACCCATCGTCAGGAGAAATTTGGAAGTCCATCTGCGAGTGGCAGGAGAACTTGTGCGGTGAAAATCCCGGAATGCTGCGCTGGCTCCAAGCGAACAAGGATTCACCCCTAACAACCACCATCCGCCATGGCGGGACGACCCTGGAGCTGGTGGCAGTGGACGGGCGGCTTGCCGTCAGGATAGAGACACCTCAGTCCGTCGCCAGCGTCGTTGTAGCGCCAAGCGCAAGCAAGGGCATGGAGCTGGCATTCGAGCTGGAGACCAACAGCGCAGAACAGGCAGACCGGGTGCGGCTGGAGAGCGTCCACAGCTCCTTCTTCCGGCACATCGAAGCCTATCTGGATGAGCACAATCGGCAGGATGTTCCAGTAGACCTGGAGAAAATGAACCTTGATACTTTGGCGGCAGTCATAAAATGCGAGAAATGTCTGCACCGGCCGCTGGTCTACATCAGCAAGGATGACGGCAATGAGCACAACATCAACCCGGACAACATTGCCCGCAGACTCCAGTACCTTGCCGTGGTGGTGAGGGAGTCGGGCTTTCCCCGCATCTCGGAGCTGAAGAGCAGGACGGACAGATGCAAGCCCTTCAATGGGTATGTGGGGGTCTACTGGAGAAAGAAATCCAAAGTCTTTTTTCCTTGGGATGAAGACCGCCTTGTGCAGGACATCATGGCATGGACTACCCTCGCCCCACTTCCCAGACACCTGTCATGGACAGACATCCGCAACAGATGGTTCCAGCAGCAATTGCAGTGCCAGCGGCAGGAGCATACCGCAAGCCAGCAGGAAGTCGCCCTATATCAGGAGCGGATACAGGAGCTGGAACGGGAACTGGAGAAAAAGGAGAGGGAACTTGATGAATTCATCGAGAATTTCACCAATCCCGACACTACGTTGCAGGAGGAGAACATCCGTCTCAGACAGGAAGTCGCCAGACTCCGGAGAGGACAGCCCGCAAGCATGGACGATGGCAGCCACGACTGCTTATCCATACGGCTGGACAGTGCCGAGAATGACCTGCACCCCGGAGAGATTTCCGACTTCATTGGTGGAATCATCTGGGACTACCTGAAAAAACACCGCAACACCACAGATGGAAGCCGCCATACCCATGTAGTCAAAAGTCTATATGACAACAACCCGCTCCTTAACTTTGAGGAAACGGAGTCATACAAGCGCTACCGCCAGATTGAAAGCCAGATAAGGCAGGAAGAACTCGACCTGCCGCTCTACCAGCTCAAGCACAGCAAGCGCGGCTCCCATCTCAAGTACGTCTTCTGCAGCGACGACCGGTATATCCTGACCGTCGCAAAAACCGGGAGCGACAAGCGGGGCATCGACAACGCCATCAGCGATGCGGGAAAGCATTTCCTTGAGCCAAGGAAATAGTCCTGGGACAATCCCCACAGCAAGGAGAACAAGTACCCGGAGACTCCGTCGGCAGCGGCCCCATGTTCAGCTTCGGCATGACCCTAGACCTGATTTCCATCCTCGTCCTGCCGCTCCCTGTGGGAGTGGATCGATTCCCATTCCCCACCTCTCGCCCCCATATCCAATCCTAAGCAAAAATCCCCCGACGGAAAGCTCCCGCCGGGGGATTGTCTGGTGCTACAGGCTAAAATCAGTCCGCCATGGGCTTCAGGTTGGGGCTGAAAATCAGCTTGCAGCCGGTTGCCTCCTGCAGCTGCTCCTTGGTGTAGTCAGGATGGAGCTCCGTCACCACGATTCCCTCAGGAGTCACCTCCATCACTCCCATCTCGGTGATGATCATGGAGACGCACTTGGGTGCGGTAAGCGGCAGGGTGCACTTCTCAAGAATCTTGTGGGCTCCCTTCTGGGTGTGGACCATGGCTACAATCACCTTCTTGGCTCCAACCACCAGATCCATGGCACCACCCATTCCCGCAACCTTCTGGCCGGGAACAATCCAGTTGGCCAGGTCGCCGTTCTCGGCAACCTGCATGGCACCCAGGATGGTGGCGGACAGGTGGTGTCCACGGACAAGGCCAAAGCTGGTGGCCGAGTCAAAGTAGCACACCTCCGGCACGGCGGTCACGTAGCCGCCGCCAGCATTGATGATGTCCACGTCCACCTTGTCCGGGGCGGCGGCAACACCAAGTCCGGCAAAGCCGTTCTCGGAATGGAGTGTCACGTCCACACCCTCCGGCAGGTAGTTGGCCACCATGGTGGGAAGCCCTATTCCCAGGTTCACAAAGTCACCGTTCTTCAATTCCTTGGCACATCTGCGTGCAATTCTTTCCTTTATATCTGCCATTTGGGTTCTCCTTCAACAACATAGTCTACAACTACACCGCTCACAGCAAAGGTGTCGGGATCCATGGTGGCCACATCCACCACCTTCTCGCTGGCAACCACAACACAGTCGGCGGCACCGGCCATCACATAGTTGAAGTTCTTGGTGGCCTTGTGGCAGCGGAAGTTGCCGAACTTGTCGCAGATGGAGGCACGGCACAGGGCGAAGTCTGCCCGCAGGGGCCGCTCCAAAAGATACCGCACACCGTCAATCTCCATGACCTGCTTGGTGCGGCCCGCCTCGTCGGGGTCCACCTCCACGGGAGTTCCCACGCCGGTGGGAGTCAGCACGCCGCCCAGTCCGTAGTTTCCGGCACGAATCTTTTCTGCCAGGGTACCCTGGGGAACCAGCGTCACCTTCATCCTTCCGGCGGACATGGCCTCGCCAATGGCGGGGTTCAAGCCGATGTGGGTGGTGATGATGTGGTCCACCATGCCAGCGTCAATCAACTTGGCAATGCCACGGGAGGTCTTTGCCCCGTAGGTTCCGGCAGGAAGTCCGCCGTCGTTTCCAATCACCGTCAGGTGCTTTACGCCTGTGCGTACCAGGGCATACATCAACACTTCGGGAGAACCTGTGCCCAGAAAGCCTCCTACCATGATGGTCATGCCATCCTTGATGCCACTGACAGCCTCGTCAGCCGTCCTCATCTTGTCAATCATGGTTCCTCCTATAAAAAAGCTTCAATGCAGTGCAAGGGGGATACGGCAAGCGACACACAAGGTTCTGCGCCACCGCACCCCGCCCGCAGCAGGGCCACCACTTGCCTGGGGGCAAATTCCTAAAACAGCAGCAGACCGGCAGCGGCGATGATACCGGTAACAATCAAGACAATCAGGGTGTATCCCATGATGTCCCGCGCGCCCAGCTTGGCGATTCCTAGGGCAGGCAGGGCCCAGAAGGGCTGAATCATGTTGGTCCAGCTGTCACCATAGGCAATTGACATGGCAACCTTGGGCAGCGACACCCCAAGCTCCTGGGCTGCAGGCAGCATAACCGGCCCCTGTACCGCCCACTGGCCGCCACCAGAGGGAACGAAGAAGTTGACGATGCCGGCACTGAGGAAGGAGAAGAAGGGGAAGGTCCTTACCGTGGAGATGCTCACAAAGAAACTGCTGATAACAGATGCCAAGGAAACACCAGTCACTGCATTTGCCCCCACCATCATGGCCTGGATTCCGGCATACAGCGGGAACTGCAGGATGATTCCCGCAGCACCCTTGGCCGCCTCGCCGACAGCGTTCAGGAGGCTGCGGGGAGTCCAGTGGAGCAGCACACCAGCAATCAGGAAGATGAAGTTGACGATGTTCAAATCCAGATTGAAGGAGGCAAGGCCGGAGAAATACAGGACGATGTAGACCACGCCCATGGCTCCCAGCGCAAGGTTGATGATGGGCAGGTTCTCCAGCTTTTCGGCGGGAGTCATGGCGGCAATCTGCTCCCTTGTTACCTTGGGTGGCTCCTCCTCCTTCAGAAGGGCAGGATCGATGCTGACGACATCAGCCTCATTCTTGGGATGCATGAGGGTGGTCAGAATCGGCAGGACAATCAGGCTCACCAGCACGATGAACAGGTTGGTGGGCGAGAACAGGGTTTCGGCAATGCTCGCCGCCTGGGTCATGGTTCCGCCAGTGTTTGCGATGGCAGCACCAGCGGCAGGCTGGGTGGAGATGGACAGGGGGATGGAGCCAGAGAAGCCGGCGTGCCACCACACAAATCCAGCGTAGGCTGAGGCAATCAGCAGGCGGTAGTCAATGCCACGCAGCTTCTTTGCAATCTCCTTGGCATAGATGGCACCGATGACCAGGCCGAATCCCCAGTTCAGGATACAGGCCACGTAGGACACGATAGTCACCAAGGCAATTCCTTGGGCAGGAGTCTTGGGAATACCTGCCAGCTGTACCAAAAGCTTCTTGAAGGGGGGAGCTAGGGCCAGCACGTGTCCTGTCACCAGCACCAGTACCATCTGCATACTAAAGGCCAGCAGGCCCCACACACCCTTGCCCCAGTGGTTCAGCATGGCAAGGGGTCCCTGCCCCGTCGCAGCCATACCAGCCACAAAAACAATCACCGTCAGGACGACAGCGAACAAAAATGCGTCAGGCAGGAATTTCTGCATGAACGCTGCGGCGCCACCGGAAATCCGCTCCAGCACGCCTTTTTTGGTTGTACTTCTAGCCATACAAAGCCTCCTCATACATAAAGTCTAGCTACCCATTCCGGGCTTATCAAAAAAACTTTCTTAATTGTTTCTTGATTCCAAACGGGTTTTCCCCCTTACTGGCAAGCTGTCCCATTCCTGCCCCTGTGCTTGTAGCTGTGCTGCCAGCACAGGGCGGACGCCTGCCCGCTACCGACGGGCTTTCCGATGACGGACAATATTCTGCCGCCCCTGGCCCAGGAGGAGCCCCCAGTCTGACACTTGCCTTGCCCTCACCTCCTTTGCATATCAAGTCTCTTTGGTGGACACTGCCGCCACCAGTCCAGGGCACAAGGTACCCCAATGCAAAAGGCCGGGAAGCCGTTGACGGGAAATGAAATTCCCGGCCACGACAGTCCCGGCCTGCACCTTCCAAAAAGAGTGTTATATAAAATGTTATATTATAAATATTTATATAGCATGATGGGGGGGGGGTCAAAATCGGACGTGGTTCTGGAGCGGGCAATAGAGCCGCCGCTGGTGAGAACCTGTATTTTTTGCGCCCTTGTTATGTCTGTCATTTCCTCAAATTTTCCTCATATATAGTGTATCATCACTCTTTCAAATCGGCAAGTTTTTTGGTCATTGTGCCAAGACCGCAGGACGCTCCGAGACTTTGGAATGGAATGAACACAAAAGGATGAGAATAGACAAAAGGCTCAAAACGTGCTATCATCATCTACAAGCACCACGAACGAGGTTTGATTCATGCCCTACTCTGAACCCACCAATCTTGCCATTGTAGCCTGTCCCGGCGGAGAGAAATTTGCCGACGAGGTTATTGTCCATCTGCGGCACATGTACAAGCACCGCTTTAATCTGAAGGCGGATGCCATTTCCAAGCGGTATCAGCTCACCAAGGACCAGCTCACCAAGGACATCAACTTTTTGAATGACGTTCAGACCACAAACCTCTGCGTCCGTGGCTCCACCGAAAAGTACCGGGTTCCCAGCTTTAAGGTGGATGCCCAGTTCACCTACTTTATGAACGGGGAGTTTAAGACAGAGGTCAACGAGTGTATCCGGGGCAAGGACGTGTACATCTTTCAGGATGTGGAAAACCACCAGCCGCTGAAATTGAACGGCGGCAAGAACACCCAGGTGCTTTCCGTAAACGACCACATCATGTCCATGCTGGTGACCATCGACGCTGTGTATCAGGCGGGAGCGGCCACCATCACCCTGGTAGTGCCGGTGTATCCCTACAGCCGCCAGCACAAGAAGAAGGGTCGGGAGGGACTCACTGCCAGTCTTTTGGGCCACATCTATGAGAACATGGGCGTTGCCCGCATCATCACCCTAGACATCCACTCACGGGAGATTGTAAACGCATTCCGCAAAACCCATCTTGAAAACCTCCATGCCAGCTACCAGATTATCCGGGAGCTTTCCAAGCTGGTGGACCTGTCCAACAAGACCGAGGATTTGATTGTAGTCTCCCCCGACACTGGTGCCATTGACCGCAACAAGTTCTATGCCACTGGTCTCAAGACCCCCCTTGCCATGATTTACAAGGAGCGGGACTACTCCGTGGTGACTCAGGATGCAAAGGCCACCAACATCAAGTCGGTGAAGCTGCTTGGTGATGTGAAGGGAAAGGTGGCCTTCCTGGCGGACGACATGCTGGGAACGGGCGGAACCCTGCTGAAGGCCATGGAATTCCTGAAGGAGCAGGGAGCCACCAAGGTCATTGCCGCCATCAGCCTCCCCTTCTTCACGGGCAATGCCATCGAGCAGTTCAACGAGGCGTATAAAAAGGGCTTATTCTATCGGGTCATCGGTACCAACGCCGTCTACCACGAGGAGCTTTTGCAGCACGAGTGGTACATCAGCACCAATGTCAGCGGCCTCTTTGCCAACGTCATCACCCGCCTCCATCACAACCAGTCCCTCAGCGACCTGCTGGACAACAGGAACATCATCGAAAAGCTGGTGAAGCGAGACTGATGCCCATCCTCTGCGCAGACATCGGCACCTCATCCCTCAAGACGGCCCTCATCGATGCAGAAGGAAGGGTACTAGCCAAGTATCGGGTGGCCTTTCCCAAGCCTGCCCAAGGACTTTTTGAGGGCGAGCAGTGGCTCCACTCCCTCGCAAAGGCCAGCCGATTTTTAATTCCGCAGGCTAGGTGCACCAAAATTGAGGGTATCTGCATTTCCGGCAACGGCCCCACCCTGGCAACAGAACAGGGGGAGATTTTTCTGTGGAACCATCCCGTTCCCGCAGCCCTTGCAGATGAAGTCCAGCATCGCCTTGCACAGCACAAACTCTTTTCCATTTTCCTCCCCCGACTCCTCCTCTTCCAGCGGTTCTTTCCCCAGCAATGGGCGGAGGCCGCCACCATTTTTTCCGGGCCAGAATACCTGATTTGGCGGCTCACCGGCTCCAGGCTCACCATCCTGCCGGAAAAGCGGTTTCAGGCGGCCTATTGGAGCGAGGAATCCCTTGGGGCACTGGAGATTGAAGGGGAAAAGCTACCCGGCTTTGTTGAGCTGGGCACCACAGCGGGCCCACTGCTTCCAGCCATGGCAGAAAAACTGGGACTACCAGAGGAAACGCCAGTGTTCTGCGGCGGACCTGACTTTACCGTGGCCCTCATCGGCACCAATACCCTTGAGCCAGGCAAACTCTGCGACCGGGCGGGCAGCAGCGAGGGAATCAACCTCTGTCTGGCAGAAAACCCCGCCCAGGCTATCCGTGAGGCAGGAATCGAGGGAATACGGGTGCTGCCCTCGGTGGTTCCCGGCCTGTTCAACGCCAGCATCCTGATTCCAGACAGCGGCACCCGGTTCAGCACCTTGAAGAAGGAGGTGGCTCCACAGATGAGCTACCAGGAATTTGTGGCCGCCCTGCTGCAGGAGCCTCCCCTGAGTCGGGAAGGACTGAAGCTTATGGAAGACTTGGCAGGAGAGGTTACAATTGCCTACAAAAAGCTTTCTTCCATTGCGGCTGTAACTGGCACCACAATTTCCGGCACTATCTGCACCACCGGCGGCCAGGCAAAGAACCCGCAGTGGCTCCAGTTCAAGAGCAGGCTTGTGGGAGCCTCCTTTTCCATCACCGCCTGTGCCGACGCCGAGCTGGTGGGAGATGCAGTGCTGGCCTATTGCGGACTGGGCAGATTCAATTCCATCCAGGAGGGGGCAGAAAGGCTAGTCCGAATCCACCAGACCTTTTCCCCGGAGCGGGACTAACTCCATGAGGCTGTATCATCTGCCGCCCCACCTCCAGGCCATCATCTTCGACATCGACTCCACCCTCTACACAAACAAGGAATACGCCATCTATCAGAATGACATACAGATACGCCACTTTGCCCGGCTGGAGGGAATGGACTATGAGGAGGCGGTGCAGCGGGTGGCCCACACGAGGAGCCAATGGTCGGCACAGCACGGGGGCCAGTCATTGAGCCTGGGAAACACCTTCTGCCTGCTGGGACATCCGATAGAAGAGAGCATCCGCTGGCGGGAGGAACTTTTGGAGCCGGCGCAATTCCTCCGCCGGGATGAGAGACTGCGGGCAAGCCTGGAAGCCCTCAGCCATAGGTTCAGGCTGGCCTGCCTCACCAACAACCCTGTGCTGGTGGGAAAAAAGACCCTTGCCGCCCTGGGTGTGGAGCACCTCCTTCCCCTCGTCATCGGCCTGGACAGCTGCCAAGCCTCCAAGCCCCACCCCGCCCCCTTCCTGCTGGCTCTGGAAAAGCTCCACTGCCCGCCGGAAAACTGCCTTGCCGTGGGGGACCGCTACCACATTGACCTTGCCCTGCCGCTGGAGCTGGGAATGGGCGGCATTCTGGTGGAGGGCGTGGAGGATGTGTACCGACTTCCAGCTACGCTAGCGTATATTCATCACAAATCTTTTCAAGCAACTTGAAGTCGCAGCAAAACCGAGGAATCTTGCCCGTTCTGATTTGCTTTTCGTATATCCTTGTTGCTTTTTGAATCAAGGAATCAATAATTTTAAGACAGAAAGAGTACTCGATGTTCAAAAGAACCTTATATTTCTTGTCAGCAGGAGAGTCAGTTTCAGATGGATTCAAATTCACCTTAGAGTATAGCCCTTGCTTCACGGGAATCATTTTCTTCACATCGATTACCGCAAGGATATGCTTTACGCTTCCGTCAGGATTTTCAACATACACAGCCCTCGTTCCAAGCTTCTGTTTGTCGCAATTCTCAAATATCAAGAAACGATCTATTTCAATATTTCTCCAAGCCTTGTGCTTTTCCTTTGCTGATGAGAGGAGAATCGCATATTCAACTCCTTCCTTTTCCACAAGAATTCCAAGGTACGGCTTTGTCTCGTAACCAGCAGGCTTGTAATATACTTCGCTACACGCATCATGCAATGCCTTCAAATAATTCTGGTGTATCGTAATGAATTGGAGGTTCTTTTTTAATGAAAACATCGTGCCTCAAAAAGTAAGGCTGCCTGGACAACAAGCAGCCTTTCAGTAATCTTCATCTCTTTGTGTATTTAAACCACAGGTTAATGGAGACCTTCTAAGCAGAATTTACCATAAAAAAAATGGTACAGTCAAGCCTTCGTGTTCCATTGCTTCCCCTCCTGTTGACTTAATCCTTTTCCGCCGCCATACTGGAGCCATGAGCTCCATGTTTGATAAATTGGGAGACATGCTGAACGAGTGCCTTGAGAAGGGCGAGATTCCCCAGAACCCACCGAAGAGAAAATATTACCGGGAAAATAACCTTGCTGGGGAAAACAGCTCCCCTGCCCAAGAGGGCGGCTTTGCGGCAGGAGAACCTGCAGCAGAAAAAGAACCCATCACTCTGCCACGGGATGTGGAACAAGCCCTGGACCTTCTGGGATTTGGAGAAGCCCCCCAGACCGGGCAGTTTACCGGGCAAACGGAAGCCTTCCTTCCAATTCCCAGCCTGAGCCAAGTGCGTACCGCCTACGCCCAGCTTTTGAAGGAAGCCCACCCGGACACGGCCCAGGAAGAAATCACCTCCGCCCAGGCCGCCCAGAGAATTGACCAGCTGACCAATGCCTTCAACAGGGTGCGGGAGTGGTACCGGGAGCTTGGGATTGCAGGATGAGGTGCGGCGGGAAGCTAGAACTGGGGAAAAATACAGGGAGGGCTTGCCCCAACATCGATTGAACTATTCAATAATTTTTGCAAGTTTTTCCAAACTAAGCCCATCATTTTCCGTTACTTCAAGATGCTTTTCAACATAATCCAAAACTTGATTCAAACCTTCAATAAAATCCATACAATCCTCGCTTTATTGATTAATAAAATTATTGCACAAGTTTACAAGTTTTGAAAGGATATTCCTCGCATTTTGTGTGTGGGAAAAGAGAGAAAATTATCTCCCCCACCGCTAAAACACCCCTCCCAATTCTTGTTTGCAGTTTTCCTGGTTTAAGGGCATTGTGCGTTCTGGATTTTGCAGCGTGTTTTACAATGGAGAGACCAATTGTCTTCACCAGGGGGCGGGAGTCGGTTCAGCCAGCCTCAATGTTCCCCAGACACCTCTATTTTTCACTGGAAAACCGGTGGCTGAACAGGGGGTGTATCAATTCTCCCATTGACAAACCATGTCAATTCCTCTACAGTGAAATTGAGCCCGTGGCAGGGCCAGCTGCTCGTGCAAAGATTTCATCATGCCACACCGATAATATTTTTCCCTTGTGCCAGTTTTGTCGCAAGAGATACGAGCCAATAACATAGACAAGACGCTGACACAAACCATAAGGAGAAATATTATGGAGTACATCGATTATTTTAAAATGCAGGCAAAGCGTCTGCTCAAAGACTACAAGACACGGTTCTTCAATGAGCAAGAAGAAGTCCATGATTATCAGCCGGAATATTTTGACATAGCCAGTGTTTTTCAAGACTTTGGATTTCCCCATGACAAGTCGGATTTTAAGTTCACCTTGATGAATGCCCAGCACATCATCGCCAAGTTGGCGGGATTTGCCAAATGGGACGACTTGCAGCGGGCAAATGAAGCGGAATTGCACACTGCATGTCAGCAGTTCAATAGATCCGGCTACCATATCAAGGAGAGTGCTTCGGAAACCCCAAGCATAAGGAAGCCCCTGCAGGCTCCCAAGAATCTATATGCATGGATCATACCAAACGGGGTTTTCGGCATCTCTGTCGAGTTCTCCTTTGATTCCGTAGAGTATTCAAAGAAATACATGGTGTATTGCTCAAACATAAATGACATCGCCACTGCCCAGCCTTTGGCAGAAGGAGAGTTCTCCCCCATCAAGTATATATACAGGAACAATAGGAGTCCCCATGGCTTCTACTGGGTTCGGGCCTTTGACGGTGCTGAGTATGGCGAGTGGTCCGAAATCGCAGGGCGGAACAGGTAGCAGGGAGGGGATAGAACATGAAGAGGAAGGAAGTCAAACTCCCCTGTGCTATAGACCAAGACGGCAAGACAGTTTACATTCAGCAGGCAAAAAATGGGTTGGCTTGTGGTTGCTTTTGTCCTGGCTGTATGCAGCCTGTCGTAGCAAAAAATAGTGGAGCGAAACGGAAACCACATTTTGCTCATCAGAATACCACAGAATGTGAGCACGGTTATCAGTCGGCATTGCATTACCTGGCAAAAGACTGTTTTTTGGAAATGCAGCAGCTTGCATTTATAAAAAATGGAAAGCCGGTGCGATACAAAATTGATTCGGTGGAGCTGGAAAAAAGAATCGACGAGATAATCCCGGACATTGTTGTTGTCTGTGATGGAAAGAGATTTATCGTCGAAATCTATGTGACGCACGCAGTTGACGAAAAGAAGAAGGATAAAATCAAGGCACTGAGGCTTTCTGCCGTGGAAATAAACCTCTCGCAATTCCGTCATCAAATGCTTGACAAGGAGACGCTGATAAAAGAACTGTACAACATAAGGAATATCAATTGGCTATATGATGCAGACAATGATTTTATTAAAGAAAAGAAAGAAGTTATCCAGCAATTTGGTCTCAGGCTAGAGAAAAGCGGTGATGATCATGTTCCCTGTCCAATGGTCGTAGAACAGCCAGACGGCACGTTTCTCCTTGTCTCCTACAAATTTTGCAAGTCATGCGTATATTGCTGTGACGACGAACATCCAAGATACATTAGGTGTGGCTACGCTTTGCCAGAAAATGAGCAAACAAGAAGGAAGCCTTATCTTGACGTGATTGTAAATGAGAACAAGGTCATGTTTGCAAGTGAATTTCAAACGTATTGGGACAACTTTGAGAGATACTTGCCTCTCTACACAAAACGTTGTTTTCGAGACCCTAGATGAGGATAATTTGTAAATATTGATAATTTGGGCTGAATGATTTATCATAATCCCACAGGAGGAAGATATATGAAGAAAGGATTTCATTTGGTGGGGCAGATCAAGCCGGTTTCGTTTTGCGCTATCGCACTTGTTGTGCTGCTGTTCTCGTCTTGTGCAAGCACCAAACCGAACGAACAACAAAGCAAACAGCCAATGGCAGAGCATTCCAGCATTATAGAGGTTTCGGGAGCTACGAAAGACGAGCTTTGGCTCAAAGCAAATGAATGGTGCATTGATGCATTCAAAAAATCAACAAACGTAGTCCAATATTCCGACAAGGAGGCTGGTGTGCTCAGAGGAAAATTTACCAGCGAGTACGATGGCTATTACTATGAATATGTACAGACAACCTTCTCCATCGAGGTAAAAGATGAGAAGGCAAGACTCATCTTCTATGACCCGTTGCGAGTCATTCTGGGTGACATTATGTTTGGTGTATATAGCTCGCCCAAAGAAATTCCTGTCTATGCCAGTGACGAAAAACTGGTGCAAAACATCCAGTCAGATTGGATGATGTTGGAGGCAACCTTTTCAGCCACATTAAGGCAAAAAAACAATGATGACTGGTAGTTTTTATGTCCCGTCAAACTTGCATTCCATTCTGGTAGTATTTTCCGCCACAGTGAGGAGGAGAGGTGGGGCATGAATCATCCCATGAGCACTGTCGGCAGGGATATTTTCCGGGCAATACATGAGGGAAAGTGGCTTTACATTGAATATAGGAACAAGTCCAACGAAGTCACCCGGTATTGGTTCGGCATAGAATCCATCGACATTGACCGCAGGATGCTCCTGGGCACGGGGCTGCATCTCAAAAAGTACTCGCTGGCACACAGCATGAAAATCTCTGTCCCAAACATCCAGAGCACCCAGATTGTTGACGGAACCTACCTGCCTACCAACCAAGAACTATTGGAAGACATACGGCTCAATCCCGCAAAATATGAATTTCTCTTTCACTCCGCCAGCAATCTGAAGGTGTTGAGCTATCTTTCGGACTGCAACAGGATGGACGGCGTGCCCTCCTTGAACCGTGACTTCCACCTCATAGACAGGCTTGATGACGAGACGGCGGTAAAAAACAAACCCCATCAACTCACCCAGCAACAGTTTACTCAGATTGTGGATGCCTTTGCCAAGGACACCTACCGCAAGGCCGACCAGGGGCAAGGGGAGGTCAGGCAGCTGTGCCTCAACAAGCTGAGCCTCCACACCCCCAAGGGGCTCTATGTTCTAGCATATCGGGAGATGGCCTTGGATGTTGTGGAAAAGACGCTGCGGCCCAGCGCAACCATATCCTACAACAAGGAATTTACCATTTCTGTGGATGCCGCCTACAGGAGGGAAACAGAGAGCATCAGCCGTTTTTTGGACGGGGACGAGCTGTCCCTGCTGGATGACTTTGAGGGCAACCTCACCGAGATAGAAGAATGCATCGAAAGGCATATCTGCGGGAAAATGATGATTGATGAAATGCCGTATCTCCTCTGTCTGCAGCGGCAGTGTCCGGTTGATTTGGAAAAAGAATACCAGGCAATCATTCAGATGTATGCAAGCAATGCCGTCTCATTTCCAATACGGGCATTTTTCGGGGAGCTGCATGAAGTGGCGGCAAACGAGCAGGTGGCATCCATGGCATTGCTTAACCGGCAGGTGAATCTTGACCAGTTGCTTTCCATTTACAACGCCATGAATTATCCGGTGTCCTATATCCAGGGGCCGCCCGGTACTGGCAAGACCAACACAATACTGAATGCCATCGTTTCCGCATATTTTAACAACAGGACCGTGCTCTTTTCCTCCTACAACAATCATCCCATCGACACTGTCTTTGCAGCCTTGAGCTCAATCGAGTATCGGGGCGGCGGCAATAAGAAAGACATCGTTCCCTTTCCCATTCTGCGGCTGGGAAACAGCGGGAAGGTTTCCAGAGCGCTGCAATACATACGGGCATTGTACGAGAGGGCAAAAAGCATCACCGTCTATGACGATACCCTTTTCAGGAAAAAGTATACCAAAATCGAGAGGACAAAGAAATTGGTGGACCTGCTGAGACGACATCAGGAGACGGTTGACCTGGAGGAGCGGAGGGATACCCTGGAGTCCCTGATTGACAGGACACCCAATGTGGAATTCCAGATGGTGCTGGAAGGCCAGCAGCTGTCACAAATAAAGAAGCGACTTTCAGAAATTGGCACAATTACCGATGAGGATGCCCTTGATTTGCTGCATGACGACCGGGACTTTATGAAGTACCTCTACTACAGCTGTGCTGGCCTCATACAGCAGCTGTCTAATCCAGAATATCAGGAGCTATGGAATATCATCGGCATGAAGTCCGACCTCCAGCAGGTCAGTGCGTTCAACAAGTACACCTCGAACCCGGAGAACCTTGCGTTGCTGCAGCGGGTCTTTCCCATCATATCCACCACCTGCATTTCCGCCCATCGCCTGGGAAATCCCTCGCAGCACTTTGACCTCACGATTATTGACGAGGCAAGCCAATGCAACACCGCCATCTCGCTGATTCCGATTGTCCGGGGAAAAGGCCTCATGCTTGTCGGAGACCCGCAGCAATTGAATCCGGTCATCACCCTCGACCCCGGAATCAACCGGACGCTGAGGGAGCGGTATCAAATCAACGACGACTATGACTACATTGCCAACTCAATCTACAAGACCTTCCTCGCCAACGACGCTGTCAGCACGGAAATTCTTTTGCACAACCACTATCGCTGCGCAAGGGAAATAATTCACTTCAACAATAAAAAGTACTACAACAACAAGCTGAGGGTCTGCAAGGAGCGGTCTGTTTCCGAGCCGCTGGTCTTCTATGATGTAAGGGACAGGTATGACAATGAGAGGAACACGTCAAAATCCGAGGCGCAGGTCATCATCAGCTACATCAAGGACAACCCAGGAAAGAGCATTGGCATCATCACTCCATTCCGCAATCAGAAGGAGCTGATTGAATTCTATATGGAACAAGAAGGTATAGACAAGAAGGATTATCCAGTGGGTACAGTCCACGCCTTTCAGGGGGATGAAAAGGACGAAATCCTCTTTTCTCTGGCTCTCACGGGTGGCACCCGCCCCAAAACCTATGACTGGGTGCGGAACAACAAGGAGCTCATCAACGTCGCAACCTCCAGGGCAAGGGACAAGCTGATACTCATTTCCGACAGCGCCATCCTGGACAGGCTGCATACACAGACCAAGGATGACAATGGCGACGACCTGTACGAGCTTACGGAGTATGTGAGGTCAAGGGGCAGCTGCTCAATAACCCAAAGGGAAACCACCTCCAGGGCATTGGGGACAAAACCCTACAAGACAGAAACGGAGCGGGTCTTTTTGACCACCCTCACCCATGCCCTGTCCAATGCAATGACCGGAAAGAAAAAATTCTCCATCCAGACGGAAGTACAAATTTCCCATCTGTTCAAGAAAAACCTCTCGTCCTCAGATTTCTTTTACAAGGGGAGTTTTGATTTTGTCATTTACAGAGTGGGATTCAGGGGCAAGCTTGAGCCGGTAATCGCCATCGAGCTGAATGGGAGGGAGCATTACGAGGACGAAAAAGTCAAAAGGAGGGATGAGGAAAAGATGCGGATTTGCCGGGAGCAGGGCTTCCAACTCATTCAGGTAGAAAATTCCTACGCCCGCCGCTACAATTTCATAAAGCAGATACTCAACGACTATTTTCAATCCATGTAATTCCGCCAGCAAACGCCCCGCCCCAGTTCCTCCCCGCCTACTCCACGTTTCGGGCACCCGAAACTCTACCCCGATCTACTCCACGTTTCGGGCCTGTTCCCGGATGTTCTCCAGCGCATCCTTGGCGGTGATGACCATGGCCCCCACCTCCGTAAACTGGTTCTTTGAGCCGATGGTGTTTATCTCCCGGTTGATTTCCTGGCAGATGAAGTCTATCTTGCGGCCGGGGGTGGGGTTTTCCGCCAGCTCCTTTTTCAGGGCGGCAAGGTGGCTTTTCAGACGGACAATCTCCTCGTTGATGGTGTACTTTACCAGCAGGGCCGCCACCTCGGTAAGCACCCGCTGCTGGTCGTAGCCCTCCCCCAAAAACTCCTGGAAGCGGCGCTGGAGGTTCTCCTTGAAGGCGGACTCCATCTGGGGCTGCCACTGGGCAAAGAAGGCGGCGGCATCCTCCAGCAGGGCAAGCTTTTCCTGCAGGTCAGCCTTTAAGTTCTCCCCTTCCCGCCGCCGGTCCGCCACAAACTGTGCCAAGGCCGCAGCAAAGACCGGCTCCAGCCGCCTGCGGTATGAGTCCAGGTCAAGGTCACGGTGGGAAAGCAAAACCCCCTCCTGTCCAATCACCAGGCCGAGATAGGATATAAAGTCAGTTGCCCTTCTATCAGAATTTCCCATATCTGCCAAAACCTCTGAAACCTCATTTATGGCGGCGGCATAGGAGCGGACGGCCTCACGATTTACCAGCACCGTGGTGGCAGGCTCCGCCTCCCGCAGCCGCACATACACCTCCACCTTGCCCCGCACCACGGCGGCACCCAGCCGCTCCCGCAGGAAGCCTTCCAGCCGGGAAAGACTTGCCGGAAGGTTCACCGCCAGGTCAAGGTAGCGGGAATTGTAGGACTTTATCTCCACAGACAAAAAGACGCCATCCTCCGTCGCCTCCTGATAGCCGTATCCAGTCATGCTGTTCATGCTCAACTCCTAAAATCATTGTTTTGCGGCAGGCTCTGCGCCAAGCCGCCGCCAGAGCTCACGGCCCAGCTTCCAGTTGTCACCGGCCCCCATGGTCACAAAGACAATGCCGCCGGGAAAATTCCTGTCCCCCTGAGCCAGCTCCCCCTCCAAGTCGTCGGCTGCATCCATGAATTCCTCGTAGTAGCGGACAGCCGAATGATGGCGGCAGGTAGCCCGGTACAGGGTGGTGCCGTCCACCCCGGAGGCAGAGGCATCCTCCCGGGCCGAACCGTAAATCCTGTGCAAAACCACCTCGTCCGCATCGGCAAAGGCAGCGGCAAATTCCTCCAGCAGGGCGGCGGTGCGGGTATAGGTGTGGGACATAAAGTCCACCACCAGCTTGCAGCCGGGATAAAATTCACGGTAGCCTGCCAGCGTGGTCCTGATGGCGGTGGGATGGTGGGCGTAGTCGTCCAGAATCACCAGCTTGTCCCGCCGCCCAATCAGCTCGCTGCGCCGCTTTCCCCCATGGAAGGCGGCAAGTCCGCAGGCAAGGCGTTCTGCAAGCCCGGCCGACTCGGATTCGGGGCTTCTCCCCGCCTCCCGCAGCAGCTCCACCGCCAGGGCGATGGCGGCGGCGGCGTTCAGCACCAAGTGACGGCCCGGTACCTGGAGGTAGAAGGGATGGCTCCCAAACCCCGCAAGATAGAAGCATTGCCGCCCGGCCTCCACCCCTCCGAACCGAATCCGGTAGTCCCCCCTGGCAGCCTCGCCGTAGGGAACAAGCTGGATGTCCGGCCGCTTGCCTGCCACAATGGAGGCAGCCTCTGTAGCTCCTGCATCGTCAGCGCAATAAATCAGCTGGCCCCCCTCTGGCAGGAGGCAGGCATAGTCAACAAAGGCGCTGAGGATGTCCTCGTAGGTGGGGAAATAGTCCTGGTGGTCGCTCTCCACACTGGTGAGGATGATTTTCCGGGGGTGGAAGTCCATGAAGTGCCGCTGGTACTCGCAGGTCTCCGCCACAAAGAATTCCTGGCCCAGGCTCAGGGTGCAGCTGCCCTCCCCCGCACCGCCAAAGCTGGAGATGAGGCTGCCCGCCAGCACCTGTACCGGCAGGTGGAACTGGGCAAGGATGGTTCCCGCAAGGCCCGTGGTGGTGGTCTTGCCGTGGACTCCCGCAATGCCGCAGCTGTAGGCGTGGGCAGAAAGCTGCCCCAGGGCCTGGGAATAGAGCAGGCAGGGAATCCCACGGCGGCGGGCCTCCTGCAGCTCGCAGTTGGTGGCCTCGCTGTAGGCGGAGGAATGGATGACACAGAGGAGGTCGGCGGTGATGTTGGCGGCATCGAAGCTGCTGGCCGTGATTCCACAGGCGGCCAGCACCTGGTCGGTATAGAAGGTGTCCGCCACGTCGCTTCCGGTAATGCGGGCACCCCGCTGGCAGAGAATCTCGGTCAGGGCGGCCATCCCCGTCCCCTTGATTCCCACAAAATGAATGTGAAGCCCCCGCAGGTCAGAGGGCAGCAAGAAGTCTTCCATGGGTTGCAGTATAGCAGATGTAAATTAAAGAGTAAAAGGGGGAGGGAAAGCCAGGAGCCCTCCGTCGGCTTACACTTCGCTACGCTCAGAGGTAGGGAGCGTCAGGATTGTTCGTTCTCTGGGTCTTGGAGTCTACCGCCTCTCATTACATATATCGCTGTATCGTCTCCAGCACCATCTTCTTTGCCGCTTCACGTTCCTCGTCAAAAGGCTCAAAGAGACTTGCAGGAGATATTTCTAGGGCGACACAGAGCTTGATGAAAGTACGCAGAGAGGGAGTCCGTTTTCCTGTCTCGATGTAGGTGATCATGTTCTGGGAGATTCCCGACACAAGAGAAAGCTCCAGCTGCGACAGCTGACGCTCCTCACGACACTTCCTTATTCTAAGCAAGGCATTCCTTTCCAAGCCAATTACTGTATCGTCATTGAACATAGTATAAGTTTCAATGAAATATAGTATTGAAACAAATAAATATAGTATGTTATAATATACACTATATTTATTTGTTAAGGAGGAGTTCAGATGAAATCAAAAGTAATTGGAATGTGTCTTGTATTGGTTGTGGCAGCAGGGTTGCTTACCTCATGTACCACCACAAAACCGGGAAGCCATGGCAGACGAGGTAATCAACGTCACCCTCGACCATAAGACAACCGATGTAGGCATCTTCTACATAGACAAAGGTTGGATTCTCACTGGATTAGCCATAAAATATAAGTAAAATTGGTTTACTCAGAGCTGAAGTGAGGGCGGCCGCCCCTCACTCCCCGTACTGCTCCTTGATGGCGGCAATCTCGTCCCGGACGGCGGCGGCCTCCTCGAAGGCGAGGCAGTCGGCGAATTCCTCCATCTGCTTTTCCAGGGCCTTGATGAGCTTTCGCCGTTCCTTGGCCACGAAGAGGTTCACGCTCCTGCGCAGCACGGCAGTCTCCGTCTCCACCGCCGCCTTCTTCTCCTCGTTCTGGCGCACCAAAATGTCCTCTATGGCCTTGGAGACGGTGGCGGGAGTGATGCCGTGCTCCTTGTTGTACTCCTCCTGCACGGCACGGCGGTGGCGGGTCTCGTCGATGGCCTCCTTCATGGCCTCGCTGACTCGGTCGGCATACATCACCACCATGCCGTTCTCGTTGCGGGCAGCCCGTCCGATAATCTGAATCAGGCTGGTGGCAGAGCGCAGAAAGCCAATCTTGTCCGCATCCAGGATGGCAATGAAGGACACCTCCGGCAGGTCGATTCCCTCCCGCAGCAGGTTGATTCCGATGAGCACATCGAATTCCCCCGTGCGCAGCCCCTTCAGAATCTCCACCCGCTCGATGGTCTCCACCTCGGAATGGATGTAGCGCACCTTCAGCCCCAGCCCGTCCAGGTACTCCGTCAGGTCCTCGGCCATCTTCTTGGTGAGGGTGAGGAGGAGGCAGCGCTCCTTGCGCTCGATGCGGAGCTTCACCTCATTGTAGATGTCGTGCATCTGACCCTCACTGGGCCGCACCTCCACGATGGGATCCAGCAGTCCCGTGGGACGAATCAGCTGCTCCACCACCTGGGTGCTCCGCTGCACCTCCTGCTGCCGGGGGGTGGCGGTGACGTAGATGGTCTGGTTTACCATGGACTCGAATTCGGCGTATTTCAGCGGCCGGTTGTCCAGGGCGCTGGGCAGGCGGAAGCCAAAGTCGATGAGGTTCTGCTTGCGGGAGCGGTCGCCCTCGTACATGCCGCCGATTTGGGAGACAGTGACGTGGGCCTCGTCAATCATGCACAGGGAGTCGGCGGGAAAGTAGTGCAGCAGGGTGGCAGGCGGCTGGCCCCGCTCCCGGTTGGCGATGGGGCCGGAATAGTTCTCGATGCCGGGGCAGTAGCCCATCTCGGTTATCATCTCCAGGTCGTAGGTGGTGCGGGTTTTCAGCCGCTGGGCCTCCAGCAGCTTGCCCTCGGCCTCCAGCACCGCCACCCGCTCTTCCAGCTCGCCACGGATGCGGTCGGCGGCGCTTTTCAGCATTTCCGGCGGAACGACAAAGTGCTTGGCAGGATAGATGGTGGTCTCGTCCAGCTCCTCGATGGTGTCCCCCGTGATGGTGTTGAAGCGGCGGATGCGGACAATCTGGTCCCAGTCCAGCTCGATGCGGTAGGCCTGGTCGTTCTCCACATAGGCCGGATACACCTCCAGCACGTCCCCCCGGATGCGGAATTTTCCCCGGTCCAGGATGGCGTCGTTGCGCTCGTACTGCAGGCCGATGAGCTGGCGGGCAAAGGCGGCGGGATCCAGCTCCTGCCCCTTCTCCAGGTGAATCCTCATGTCCTTGTACAGGTCAGGCATTCCCAGTCCGTAGATGCAGGACACGGTGGCCACTACAATCACGTCCCGCCGCTCCATCAGGCTGGAGGGGGCGGAAAGCCGCAACCGCTCGATCTCCTCGTTGATGGCGGAGTCCTTTTCGATAAAGGTATCGGTGTGGGGGATATAGGCCTCCGGCTGGTAGTAGTCGTAGTAGGAGACAAAGTACTCCACGGCATTATGGGGAAAGAAGGACTTGAACTCCCGGTACAGCTGGGCCGAGAGGGTCTTGTTGTGGCTGATGATGAGGGTGGGACGCTGCACCGCCTCGATTATCTTGGCCATGGTAAAGGTCTTGCCGCTGCCAGTAACCCCCTTCAGTGTCTGGTACCTGTCCCCCCGCAAGAAGCCCTCCGCCAGCCGCTCTATGGCCTGGGGCTGGTCCCCGGATGGCTGGTAGGGCGCCACAACCTGAAACTTACGCATGATTGCCTCCGTCACCGTCAAGCATAGCATAGGGAAAAAGACTTTGCAATCCGGGGCCGACGGAGGATTAAGGGCTAGCTTCCTGCTCCGAGTCCCGGCTGGGAGGCAAGCCACCGCAGCACTGGAACCGTCCAGTCCTCCTCGTTGCAGCCTTCCAGCACCAGCCGGTCGAACATATAATGGATGTGGCTTCGAATCTCGTCCACCTGCTGCACGGATATGTCAGTGGCAGTGGCAAAGAGCCTATCGATGAATTCAGTGGCCCTCTGGATGGTAAACTGATCCTTCAGCAGATGGGTCATCATGTAGAGGGCCGCCGGAATGCAGTTGACGCTGTGCTGCTTCACGTAGAGCACTGTCTGGCCTATCTCCACCGCACCCTCCCACAACTCCTTGGAATACCATTCCAACTCGGCGCAGTCCATCCCTTCCTGGCGGAACACATCGGTGAAGAAGGTGTGCGCCAGCACCACCACCGCAATGTGGAGGCTGGGTACACACAAAAAATGCGGGTCAAGCCGATGGATGATCCTCATGCTCCGGTGCTTTCCAGCAGGGGGACGTGGTGTGGTGGACATGCAGACCTTGTAGACACGGGCCGCCTCCGAATAGGCCGTACCGATGGCATCCATAAAGCAGGCAAGATGGGGCAGGGCCCGTTTCCGCCCAAACCGCAGGATGGTGAAATTCAAGGGCCGAATCCAAAAATTGATGAAGTCGAGATAGGTGTCGCCAAGGTCGGGGCGGAAAGGAATATACCCATCGATTGCATCCGTCACCTGCACCACCATCGACTTCCTCCAGCCCCACTTCGCCCTGAACTGCAACAGGAAGAAGTCCAAGACCACTGTCTTGAGATAGAAGAACAGGGGCTTGAGGGTAATCCAATGGGTGGGAATGACAATATAAGGCCAGAAAATGCCGGCTTCCTTCAAGAGCTTGCCCCTGACAGCAGATTGAGCTCCCGGCCGGCCTCTTTCTTTCGTGTCCCCAATTCCTTCCATAAATTTAAGTATAATGAATTCAATCCATGGTCGCCAAGGGAAACCCCATCAGCCCTGCCGCACGAGGCTAGCGAACCCGGAACCTCACGTAGATGCTGGCGGTGTTCAGCAGTGAGAGCAGGTCGGGCTTGCTGTCGTACAAGGTCTGCTTCAAGTACAGCTCGTCCGATATGCCCAACAGCACATGGCGGGTGAGCGCAAATTCATAGCTTGCATCGATGATGCCTATCAGCTCCCAGCCGGTGTCATCATTCGCCTGTCTCTGGTAGGGGAACTTGTACATGGCGTATCCGTGGAAGTCCATGTTCAGGATGTTCCGCTCCCCGGCAAGCCACCGGAGCTTTGCCACCGTCTCCGCACCGACGGTATAGCCGTAGTCACGCACCGTGCCTTCCTGCAAGACGGGGAGGAGGTCACGGCGGAAATAGTAGAAGTCGCTGGTTCCCAGGAATATTCCGTCAAGGTGGAGCTGCCACTCCAGCTTGTGGTCCTGCCCGTTCACCCGCTGCTTAAGCCCGAATCCCAAGGCCATGGAGGACAGCTCCACAAACGAATGGCGCAGGTAGTCATAGTCAAAAACGATTCCCACGCTGGTGTCTGTATTCTTCCCCCATTGCGGGCTGCGGGAGAACAGCATTCCGTTGCTGAAGATGTGGACATCGTACATCAAATTCTTCTCAATGTCGTCCACACCGAAGCCTGAACCCGCTCCGACGGCCGCACCCATCTCCCACTCGAACTGGCTGAACGGCACGTTGGAGTCGTGCCCATAGGGGTCTGCGTACACCGCATAGAATTCCAGGCCGAAGGCGCCGGGAAACAGCTCCCTGGAAAAGTCGAAGTCACGGGAAAACCAGGTTCCCGTGACGGCAGAACTGACTCCAGTCTTGAAGGAGAGCTCGTGGAGGTTGCCAACAGGCCCGATTGGGGCCCGGTCCAGCAGGGGATCGGAGATGAGGCGCAGGGGATTGATGAGGAATCCCAGGATGGGCGACACGGTGTTGGCCTCCAGTGCCAGCCGATACAGCATCTCGCCCATAAAAAGACCGCCAATCCCGGTGTACACCAAGTCGTTGATGGACGGGTCGTTCAGCTCGCAGAAGTATTCCCACATGGCGCTGCCCGCAATGGACATGACCAGGGACGAGAAGACGTTCAGATTGGCGTTGCGGGCGCTCAGGTAGTACAAGGAGCCCTGATAGGTGTGACCGATGAAGTTCGTCCAGTGCCAGTCAGTGTCAAATTCCTCCTCCCGCTCCCACACCTTCCACACATCCTTGAGCGTCGTCTGTGCCCAGCCAGATCCGCCCACAAACTGGTTCCAATCCCGCATCACAACGTTGACACCAACCATCCCCAGCGTTCCCACCAGATAGTTTTTTGCCGTCTGCCCGGCCGACTCCTTCACCGGGGAATGGAACCAGCCCGGCTCCAGGGAAAACGCTATCGGTTCGGATGCATCCGTACCCTGCTGGGAGAAAAGCGGAAGCGGAAAGGCACAAAGGCAGAGTGCAATGCCCGCCGCAACAAGAGATTTGTTTCTAATCATGGGACGCCTAGTATAGTAAATAATCACCAGTCATGCAAGTTGCCCTCACTCCTGCCTTCCGATTCCCCACGCCACCGTTGTCCGCCCACCAATTCCAGCGACACTTGCCCACCCGCCTTTTTTTCACTACTATATCGGCATGAAAGACAATCGCACTCCCGTCACCCTGCTCACCGGCTATCTGGGAGCGGGCAAGACCACCCTGATGAACTACATCCTGAACAACCAGACCGGCTACAAGGTGGCCGTCATTGTCAACGACATTGGCGAGGTGAACATCGACGCAGCCCTCATCGCCAAGGGCGCGGGCATCGTGGAGGAGGACAGGGACAGCGTCGTTCCCCTCCAGAACGGCTGCATCTGCTGCTCCCTGAAAACCGACTTGATGGAGCAGGTTGTCAGCCTCACCAAGCAGCACAGATTCGACTACATCCTGATTGAGGCCAGCGGCATCTGCGAGCCACAGCCCATCGCCGAGACCATCGAGGCCCTGTCTGGGCCTCCAGAGGACTTTGACGCCGAGGAGTCAGGGCAGGACTGGGACCTCCCAGTGGTTGCCAGGCTGGACACCATCGTTGCGGTGGTGGATGCCGCCCGCATGGTGCAGGAATTTGGCGGCGGCAACTCCCTGCTGAATAAAAATCTTGAGGAGCACGACATCGAGGCCCTGCTGGTGCAGCAGATTGAGTTCTGCAATATCGTCCTCATCAACAAGACCGACCTGGTGACAGCGGAGGAGCGGGAGCAGGTTCGCCAGGTGGTGCGGGCCTTGCAGCCCAGGGCAAAAATCATCGAGACCACACGGGGGCAAATCGACCTCTCCCTGATTCTGGGAACGAATTCCTTTAGCTTTGAGGAGGTGTTTACCTCCGCCGGCTGGCTCAAGGCCCTTGACGACTTTGAGGAGGAGCGCAGGCACCACGACGAACACCAGTCTGACTGCCATCATGGGGAAGGATGCTGCGGCCACCACCACGAGCACCATCACCATGACGAGGACTGCCAGCATCACCACGATGGTGACGGAAAGTGCAGCTGTGGCCATCACCACGCTCCAGGGCACAGCCACATCGAGGAATTCGGCATCAAAACCTTTGTCTACTTTCGCAGGCAGCCCTTCGACCGCATCAAGCTGGACAAGTTTGCGGAAAATTGGCCCGCCACCGTCATCCGTACCAAGGGGATTATCTGGCTCAGCGACGACAATACCAGTGCCTACATGCTGGAGCAGGCGGGCCGCCAGATTGCGGCAGGATACTCCGGGGACTGGATGGCTACCGGCACCAAGGCCCAGATTAAGGACACCATGGAGGCCGACCCAGAGTTCAAGCGGAACTGGGATGAAAGGGTGGGAGACCGCATGATAAAGCTGGTGTTTATCGGCAAGGACATGAATCAAGACAAAATCATCACCGACCTGGATGCCTGTCTGGTGGAGGCCAGGCTATAACCACAAGCCAAGCCTCCTTGCCGTCCAAGCTGAGCTTGCTGACAGGAGGGACGGTGCACTGTTAGCGCAGATTGTGCCTAAGCTCCAGCGCCACCCAGACTCCAACCCTCACGTAGGGAAGCTGGAAATTCCAGCTGGCCTTGGCATCAGTTGCTGCAGAATGGAAGCCGTCCGCAGGTCTGAGCACCACCTCCGTGGCGGCGCTCAGGTCTGGCATCAGGGAAAACAGCCAGTTTTTCCTGCCGCCACTCTGATACAGGCTCAGGTTGCCGCCCATTACAATCCGGTCCTTGTCCGCTCCGCCACGGTCCTCGTAGTGGCTGGAGCCGGAAATCCGCAGGCTAAACCTTGGAATCACCCGGCTCAGGGTCAGCCGCAGCTGGCCGCCATACCTTTCCTGACTACGCAGACTGTCCTTGAGGGAGAGATTGCTGAGCCTGATTCCCACCCAGTCGCCGGTCAGCTCCAGTCTGAAGGAAGGAAAGATGGCCACCAGACCACCACGGAGCTTGCCGTCGGAAAAGAGCTGGGGCCGTACCTCGTTGGTGTTCTTGAAGCTTGCGCCGAAGGCCAGTCCCAGCCGGAGCCGTCCGCCAGCCAGCCAGCTGGCCCAGTCCTCCAGCTCCATGGTCAGCTGCGGATTTACATAAGCCTGGAAGGTTTCCCGCACAACCGAGCCATTGGCGGTAACGGAGTCGGGGAGCCCGCCGTAGATTCCCGCCAGTACACGGAGGGGCAGCCTCCCGACCCTTGTGTCCACTGCCATCCGAATCCGTCCCCAGTAGGCAAATCCGCCCCAGGGCTGCTCCAGTACCACGCCGCCACCGTAGAGTCGAAGCCAGTTCCAGGTGAGCCGTCCCTCCAGTGAGACTCCTTTTACCCAGATGTCGCCGTATATCGGGGCAGAGGAGTACCAGCTGTCATCCAAATCCGGCAGCCGTCCCTCTAGAAACCAGGCCCCTGCTGCCGTGGAAAGGCTTAGGGCGCCCTCTCCCAGTCTGAACGGAATTCCCATACCGGCAACGAAGCGCCCCTGCTCGGAGCCCACCGCCCAGAGGCTTACCCGATCCTTGGCAAAGCCCCGGCCCAAGCTTGCCACCACTGCGGCGGCGTAGGGAGCTGTGCTGCCGCTAAAGCCCGGCATTCCCACGGAGACGGTTGCAGTGGGAAAGGAAAAGGAGGCCAGGGGATTGAGCGTCATGGTGGGGGCCGCCGTCGTGAACAGGGAGGTGGGGCCGCCAAAGCTCAGGTTTCCGCCATAAATCATCAGCCGGTTGCCCCAGTGGAGACGGACAGCTGCTGCCACCTCCTCCCCCACGGGGGCCTTCCAGGGATGCAAGTCCAGCGGCAGGGAAGCCCTTGCCGTCACTCCCGGCAGGAAATTGACATAGCCATAGGGCAGGGCAAGCTCCAGTCCTCCGCCCCCAATGGCGAAAATCCTCTGCTCCACCGACTCAGACTCCCCCGTCAGCAGCGGAGCCACGCCGAGCGTCACCACAAACATCAAGATTACTCTTCTCATACATAATAATTATGGAGAGAACCAGCATCTTTTTGACGTTTTGCAGAAAAAATCGTGGAGCAATTAACTGAATTCGATATGGCGGAATATCTGGATAGGGAAGGTCTCCAGCAGGGCTACCTTGACTTTAAGGCGCAGGAAGGAACGCCGGAGGAGCTCTTGCAGGCAATACGAGTTGTGGCCCGTGCAAGGGGCATGACAAGAACTGCTAGGGAGGCAGGAATCAGTCGGGACGGATTGTACAAGGCCCTCTCCCCAGATGGAAATCCTGCATTCACCACGGTGTGCAGCATTCTTCGTGCCATAGGATATACCCTCACACCAACTCCAATACGCTAGCCACCCAGTTGCCGAGCGAAGCCTCAGTAACCTGCCCAGCCCCCGGACAAAATTGTCACACGGATTCTATTTTGCTACGCAAAATCCGCAAGGTACCTAGGAAAATCTTAGATTTTCCGAAGACCTGTGACGAATGTAAAACACCAAAACTTTTCCCCGCAAAAACGCATATTTTCACCGGATTCTAGCCATAATAA
>CALEFI010000095.1 GCA_937876905.1 uncultured Treponema sp. | reverse complement strand
CGAAAGTGACTACCGCCACTTCCGCCTTTTGATTACTCATAATATTTTGTTCAATTAGAACTTCAGACCCTTCAGCAGATCGCCCAGGTTAGTGGAAGCCTTGCCCTCTTCCTTGTAGTTGAATACGGGCTCCTTCTCAGCTACTACTACCTCTTCCGGAACCAGCAGAGCCTTGATGCTCAGGCTGATCTTGCCCTTTTCGGTGTTGATGATCTTAGCGGTAACGGCATCGCCTACAGCCAGAACATCCTCAACAGCCTTTACGCGCTTGTCGCTCAGCTGGGAGATGTGAACCAGGCCGGATACGCCGTCAGCCAGACGGATGAATGCACCGTAAGGCATGATGGACTCAACGGTACCCTCTACTACATTGCCAGCCTTGAACTGCTCTCTCAGAGCCTTCTTAGCCTCAGCAGCCTTCTTCTGAGCCAGCTCCTTGCCGGACAGAACCAGACGCTTCTCAGCCTTCTCGCAAGTGATAACCTGAACCTCGATCTCCTTGCCTACGAAGTCCTCCAGCTTCTCAACATAACCATTGGTCAGCTTGGAAGCAGGAATGAAACCACGGATGCCCTCAACGAAAGCCGCAAGACCCTCTACAAGGCGGTCATCTACCTTGAGGAGATAGTCACGAACCTGATCGACGCACCCCAGTCGGAATACGAGGAGGCCATCGCCCGGATAGGGGACATGCCGCTGGAGCGGCGGTTCTTCATCGTCCGCAAGCTCGGCCTGGCAATCAGGATGCTGATGGACGCCTACGGTGAGAACACGAAGTGGAAGTGGGCCTTCGTCGAGCTGAACGGCCGGTTTGCCGTCGTCGCCAAGAACATGATGGACATCAAGGAGACCTCGAGGATTTTCTTCGACCCCAGCCAGCCCGCCTACGATGTCGCCTTCCACTACATCCAGCTGGTCCGAAAGCTCATCGCCCAGTCGGTGGACCAGTACCACCAGCGCTACGAGTTCTCCACACACCGCATGGACGACATGCAGAAGGCCCTTCTCTACATCGCCGCCCAGCGCCGCTTTTGCATCATCTTCGACGAGAAGGACGAGGCGGAGGAGCTGAAGAAGAAGGGGCGGGTCTTCAAGGAGAAGATGGAGCTGGACAAGAAGAAGGGAATAGCCCAGTAGCCCTCCTTGCCCGCTGCCCTTGCGTTTTTTTCCCGGTTAGGCCATAATCGATTCCATATATCTCTATTATTAGGAGGAACGTGTGAAAAAGATTGTATTGGCTGCGGCCCTTCTCTTGTCCGCAGGGCTGGTGCTTGTAGGGTGCGAAAAGGGCAATCAGGCCGACTCCGACGGCCGGCCCACCATCCGGTTGATTACCGATGCCACCGGCATTGACGACAGGTCCTTCAATGCCGCCGCATGGCGAGGCATCCTCGACCATTACGGTGATTCCTGGGAGAACCAGAAGAACAGGGGCGTCCTCTATGACGTCGTTACCTGCCAGACCCAGGACATGTACATCCCCACGCTGAAGCAGGTGTCCGACGAGGGCTATGACCTCATCGTCACCACCGGCTTTACCTTTGCCGACGCAGTGAACGAGGTTGCCCAGCTGTATCCCGACCAGAGGTACATGATTGTGGATGTGGACTCGGTGGACCAGCCCAATGTCATGCAGTTCATGTTCAGCGAGGAGCAGGGCTCCTACCTTGTGGGTGCTGCCGCCGCCCTCCAGTCCAAGGAGGAGGGTATCGAAAATCCCAAGTTCGGCTTTATCGGCGGTGTCCCCGGTGCCATCATCACCAAGTTCGAGATGGGATACATCCAGGGAATCAGGTCCGTGCTTCCCGATGCCCAGATTGTGGACTTTTATGCCAATGACTGGGGAAAGCCTGAGCTGGCAAAGGCCCAGGCCAAGAACTGGTATGACTCAGGGGTCTACGCCATCTTTTCCGCCGCCGGTGCGACTGGTGGGGGAGCCATCGCCCAGGCAAAGGAATACCGGCAGCAGGGCAGGAAGGTGTGGGCTATCGGAGTTGACTCCGACCAGTACACCGACGGCATCTATGAGGGTGACAAGTCTGCTGTCCTGACCTCCATGGTCAAGCAGGTGGAGGCCTCCACCATGTATGCCCTGGACGCAGTCTCCGACGGCACCTTCGAGGGTGGTGTTGTCCATCTGGACCTAGCCACCGATGGTGTGGGAATTTCGCTGTCCAACCCGGAGCTGTCCTCTGCTGTGACCAGGCAGCTCGACGCATTGAAGTCCGACATTATCAGCGGCAAGGTCAAGGTTGTCGGGACTTATAGGGATGCCATGGCCGCTGGAATTGCCCCTGCCGGCCTTGGCGCTCTGGACAACTAGCTTCATCCTGCCAGAGGAAGGGCCGTCTGCGGGGAGTATTGGCAATCCTTTCCCGCAGACGGTTTTTTTGTTATACTGATTGGTGGAGGTGGCGGAAATGGAAGGCTATGCAATCGAGATGCTGGGAATCACCAAGGCATTTCCCGGCGTGGTGGCCAACGACAATGTGACCTTGACGGTGCGGAACAACGAGGTGCTTGCCCTGCTGGGAGAGAACGGGGCGGGAAAGTCCACCCTCATGTCCATCCTCTTTGGCTCCTACGACCCGGATTCCGGTGTCATCAGAATCCGGGGAAAGGAGGTGAGAATAAAGGATCCCAATGCGGCCACCGCCTTGGGCATCGGCATGGTGCACCAGCACTTCAAGCTAGTCCACAACTACACCGTGGCGGAGAACATCGTCCTGGGTATTGAGCCCACCAAGCGGGGGCTGCTGGACCTGGCCGCCGCTGAGGAACGTGTCCGGGAGCTTTCGGAACGGTACGGTCTCATGGTGAATCCAAAGGACAAGATAGAGGACATTACCGTGGGTATGCAGCAACGGGTGGAGATCCTCAAAACCCTCTACCGCAATGCCGACATCATCATCTTTGACGAGCCCACCGCCGTCCTCACGCCCCAGGAAATCGACGAGCTGATGGAGATTATCCGCCGGCTCAAGGCCGAGGGCAAGACCATCATCCTCATCACCCACAAGCTCAAGGAAATCAAGGCGGTGGCGGAGCGCTGTACCGTCCTGCGGCGGGGAAGGCTGGTAGGTACCGTTGATGTGGCCGACGTGAGCGAGCAGCAGCTGGCAGAAATGATGGTGGGCCGTGCCGTTAAATTCGAGATTGACAAGGCTCCCTGCCAGCCGGGAGAGACAATCCTTTCCATAAAGAACATTTCTGTCAAAAACAGTCGTGGCCAGCTGGCGGTGCGGGACCTGTCCCTGGAGGTTCGTTCCGGCGAGATTGTTGGCATTGCCGGTGTGGACGGCAACGGCCAGTCGGAGCTGATTTTTGCCATCACCGGCATGAGTCCTTTGGAGCAGGGACAGATTTTCCTGAGGGACCGGGACATCTCCAACCTTTCCGTCCGCCAGCGCATTGAGTCTGGCATCGGCCACATTCCCGAGGACCGGAGGAAGCATGGCTTGGTGTCGGAGTTCACCGTGGCGGAGAACATCGCCCTCAAGACCTACTACAAGCCACCCTTTACCAGGCACGGCTGCCTGCTGGACAGTGCCCGGATGAATGCCATCGCAGAGACACTGATTGGGGATTATGACATCAGGGCGGGGGAGGGGCCGGACACCAGGGCAGGCAGCATGTCCGGGGGAAACCAGCAGAAGGTCATCATCGCCAGGGAAATCGGGCTTTCTCCCGACCTGCTGGTAGTGGCCCAGCCGACGCGAGGCCTCGACGTTGGCGCCATCGAGTACATCCGCCAGCGGATTGTGGCGGAGCGGGACAAGGGCAGGGCAATCCTGTTGGTTTCCTTCGAGCTTGACGAGATTATGAATCTCTGCGACAGAATCGCCACCATCTCCAAGGGAACCATCGTGGGTGTCTCCGATGCCAGAGCGGTGACGGAGAGGGAGATTGGAGTGATGATGGCCGGCTCAAAGTGCGGCAGGGAGGAGACGGCATGACAAGGATAGGAAAGAGGCGGGGAGGGCTGGCTGGACTGCTGCTTCGATCAGACGGGGCTGTGTCCGTACTGGTTGTTGTATTGGGCTTCCTGTGCGGAACGATTCTGGTGGCCTTGGTGGGGCGCAATCCGCTGAACATGTACAAGGCCATCCTCCAGTCCCTCACCGGCTACAACATCGACCGGGGAATCTGGAACATCCGCTATGTGGGCGAGTGGCTGAACCTTTCTGTTCCCTATATTTTCTGTGGTCTGGCCATGGCCTTTGCAGCCAGAACCGGCCTGTTCAACATCGGTGGGGAGGGGCAGTACATCATGGGGCTCACCATGGCACAGGTGGTGGCCCTGCTGGGACCCCAGGCACCTGTGCTCCACTGGGTGCTGGCCATGGCTGCTGCCCTACTGATGGGTGCGATCTGGGGCGGAATCGTGGGATTCCTGAAGGCCCGCTATGAGGTTTCGGAGGTGGTGGCCACCATCATGCTGAACTATGTGGCCCTCTACCTGTCCCGCATCATCACCATGGCCATCCCCGGAACGAACACCTACAAGACGGTGAATTTCCCTCAGACTGCCTCATTGCGGACTGAATTCCTTTCCACCTTGACCAATGGCTCCACCCTGAACCTGGGAATTTTCCTGGTGATTGCCTCGGTGGTGCTGTACTGGTTTTTGATGGAGCGGACAAACCTGGGATTCGGTCTGCGGGCCACCGGCTTCAACAAGGAGGCCGCCCGCTACGGTGGTATCCCGGTAGTTGCCAGCGTGGTAATCTCCATGGCGGTGGCCGGGGCCTTTGCCGGCATGGGTGGCGGCGTGGTGGCCCTGGGCTCGTTCCGCCACGGCCGGGTGCTTTCCGGCATGGACGGCTACGGCTTTACGGGCATAGCCGTGGCCCTGGTTGGCAACAACACGGCGGTGGGGACCCTGCTGGCCGGCCTCCTGTTCGGCCTGCTGGCGGCTGCCCAGCCCCTGATGCAGTCAAGGCAGATTCCCAAGGAGATAGCCCTTATCATCCAAGGTTTGATTGTCGTCTTTATTGCCGTCAGGTCGGGCATCAGGCTCTTCCTGCGGTGGCGTCTCAAGGGGGCCACAGGGAAGACCCGGCTGTCCCAGGGGCAGGGGGAGGAAAAGGCAGCTGCTGGACAGCAACTGGAAGAAAAGGAGGAAACGTATGAGTAGCATCCTTGGAATGATTCCGTCAGTCTTGATGATTGTGTCCCCCATCCTGATTACGGCTGCCGGCGGCATGATCTGCGAGCGCTCCGGCGTGGTGAACATCGCGCTGGAGGGACTGATGGCCATCGGAGCCTTTACCGCTGCCGCAACCCACGTGCTGCTGGAGGTGTCGGTGCCCGGCTCCATCTGGCTGGGCCTGCTGGCAGGAACTGTGCTGGGCATGGCCTTCTCCCTGATCCATGCCTTTGCCGCCGTCTCTTTGAATGCCGACCAGACGGTTTCCGGCACGGGAATCAACCTCCTGTCCAACGGTGTCACCATCTTTGCCGCCCAGATCCTGTTCTCCATGGACCGAACCGCCCCCTTCCAGAAGGGCATGATGCCGGGCCCCTTCGGAATCTATCCCACGGCCCTCATCGCCTTGGTGGTGGTCCTGGGCACCTGGTTCATCCTGTACCGGCTCCCCTTCGGCCTGCGTCTGCGTGCCTGCGGAGAGAATCCCGGTGCCGCAGCCTCCGTGGGAATCAAGGTGCTGCGCATCCGCTACATCGCGGTGCTGGCATCCGGCTTTCTGGCGGGACTGGCAGGTGGCTGCCTGGTGTTTACCCAGACCATCCAGTTTACCTCCAACACCATCAACGGTGCCGGATACATTGCCCTGGCGGCAGTGTCCTTCGGAAGGTGGCGGCCACTGGGAATAACGGCCTCCTCCCTGCTGTTCGGCGCGGCGGTGGCCTTCTCCATCTATGTGGTGAACATTCCCTTCCTGCGCAGCCTCCTGCCCTCAGAGTTCTTCAGCCTCCTGCCCTACGCCATCACCCTGCTGGCTCTGGTGGTGTTCAGCGGAAAGAACCACGCTCCGCTGGCAGCCGGCAAGCCCTATGAGAAGATGGGCAGCTGACCCGCTCGCTGTTGACATGCCATCCTCCCGTACCGGTGGCTTTGTTTGACAGCATGGGGACAGTGTTGTATACTAGTTTTATAAGATATTTCTGAGGAGGGCCGCTATGGCTAAAGTAGAGTTGAGGGGAATCGGCAAGGTCTACGATGGCAATGTCCGTGCCGTGGACAACGCCAACATCACCATCGAGGACCAGGAATTCGTCATCTTCGTGGGACCATCCGGCTGCGGCAAGTCCACCACCCTGCGCATGGTCGCCGGGCTGGAGGACATCAGCGAGGGGGACCTGTTCATTGACGGAGAGCGCATGAACGACGTTCCGCCCAAGGACCGCAACATCGCCATGGTGTTCCAGAACTATGCCCTGTACCCCCACATGACGGTGTACGACAACATGGCCTTCGGCCTGAAAATCCGCAAGACAGACAAGGCAGAGATTGACCGGCGGGTGAGGGAGGCGGCACGCATCCTTGACATAGAGAAGCTTTTGGACCGCAAGCCAAAGGCGCTCTCCGGCGGGCAGCGTCAGCGTGTCGCCGTCGGGCGGGCCATCGTCCGAAATCCCAAGGTCTTCCTCTTTGACGAGCCTCTTTCCAACCTCGACGCAAAGCTCCGTGTCCAGATGCGCGCCGAAATCTCTGGACTCCACCATCGTCTGAAGGCCACCATGATCTACGTTACCCACGACCAGGTCGAGGCGCTTACCATGGGCGACAAGATTGTTGTCATGAAGGACGGGAAGGTGCAGCAGATTGGCTCGCCCCTCTACCTGTACAACCACCCTGTCAACAAATTCGTCGCCGGTTTTATCGGCTCGCCGCCGATGAATTTCCTGTCCGTAAAGATTGTGGACAAGGGCGGAAGGATTCTTGCCGACGAGGGCAGTTTCGAGGTCGAGCCCACACCGCAGCAGGCCGAGAGGCTCAAGGCCTATGTGGGCAGGGAGGTGTTCTTCGGAATCCGCCCGGAGGACATGCAGTACACCAAGGAGCCCGCGCAGTCCAACAACATGCAGATGAAGGTTTCAATCATCGAGCCGCTTGGAGCCGAAACCCATCTGTATCTGGCCACCAGGAGCCAGCAGGTCATCGCCCGCACCGAGCCGGACAATACCTTCCGAATCGGGGACACCGCCAACTTCGTCCCCAACATGGAAAAGGGCAAGTTCTTTGACAAGGAGAGCGAGGCCAATATCTGCGAGGACGTGAGGAGCGAGTAGGCGATGAAGGATGGGCGTTCCTTGCCGAAGCCGGCCTTCCCCTGTCCCGCCTGTGGCCACCGGGCAGAGGCTTGACTAGCGGCGGGCAAAGTCCTATTATAGAGGAACCGTGTTGTTTCGATATTCTTCTGACTCAAAGGGCCGGCCTGTAAAGAAGGCTGTCATCTACACCAAGGACGAGCATTCCATCCCCCTCCATAAGATTGACCCCGACGCCCTCTTTGTGGTACGCCAGCTGCACAGCCATGGCTATGAGGCCTACATAGTGGGCGGGGCTGTCCGTGACCTGCTGATGGGCAAGGAACCCAAGGACTTTGACATTGTGACCGATGCGACGCCATCGAGAATCAAGAAGGTCTTTAGGAATTCCCGGATAATCGGCCGCCGCTTCCGCCTGGTGCACGTGTTCTTCGGCCCCAAGATCTTTGAGGTCAGCACCTTCCGCTCCATTTCCGACGGCTCTGTGGGCAACGAGTTCGGCACCATGGACGAGGATGCCCTGCGGAGGGACTTTACCCTCAACGCCCTGTACTACGATCCGCTGAAGGAGCAGGTCATCGATTATGTGGGTGGTCTCAAGGACATACAGAGGCGGGTTATCCGCCCGGTGATTCCACTGAACCGAATCTTTGAGGAGGATCCGGTGCGGATGCTGCGAGCCGTCAAGTACGCCGCCACCACCGGCTGCTCTTTGCCCCGCAGCCTGCGGAGGAAAATCTGCCGGTCTGCCCATCTGCTCTCTCCGGTCTCGCCGTCACGTCTCACGGAGGAGCTGGTGAAAATCATCAACAGCGGCCATGCCTACGACATCATCAGGTTTGCCATGGAGGTGGACCTTTTCATGCATCTCCAGCCGTCGGCTACCGCCATGATGTATGCCGACAAGGATTTCAAGAGGAATTATTTCCGGCATCTTCAGGACCTGGATGCCCTGCATGGCCAGGAGCCGGCGGCGAGGCTTGGTCAAAAGCTGGCCTTCCTCATCCATGACTTTACCGCCGGCCTTACCGACTGGAAGGCGGAGGTGGAGGAGCAGTCCGCAGCCGCCGAGCTGTACAGCCGCACCTGGACCCAGTGCAGGAATTTCGTCCTGCCCATGAACCCCCAGCGCACCGAGCTGGAGTTCGCCATCCGCACGGTGCTGCTTCAGCTGGGGGTCTCCGTCCACATTCCCAAGCGGGCCTTCTCCCCCCGCAGGTCCGCCTCCGGCCGGCAGGATTCCGCCCCCCCGTCCGGCAATGGTGCGGAACGGCTGGAGTTGAACTCGGCGAAGCGGCGGCGCACCGGCAGGCAGCGCAGCAGGAACGCCGTCTCCGCCGCCATTGCCACCACCAGCTGAGGGCCCGCCCCGCACGGATACCTCATCCCCTTTTGCTCTGGTCCGTTCGGGTAATCTTGTCGATGATGATGTTCACCTCCTCGATGAGGATGCCGGTGTACTTTTCGATGCTGTCGATGATGTAGGACTGGAGATTGTGGATGGTTCCTGTCAGCTGGGTGCCGAAGGGGATGTCGATGGTTATTACCAGCCGGTATCCGTGGCTGTCTGTCCTGATTTGGAGCTTTTTTACCCGGATCTGCGGGTCATGCTCTGCCACGCAGTGCATGACCATCTGGGTGATTGCCGCCTCGGAGATTTCTATCCGGCCCTTCTTGGAGAATTCGGGGCGCACCACAGACTTTTCGGACACCTGTGAGTTCTTGTCCCGCTCATCGGTGATTCTCAGCCCCCTGAAGAAAATCTTTACCTTGTTATAGAAAATCTTTGGATAGTCTCGCTTGATTTCGATGGCGGGGACGGGGATGACGTGCTTTCCCTCCACCAGGCGGGAGCGCTGGGCGGTCTCGATGTCCTCCTGGCTGGCCACGTCCGTAATGCTGATGACCTTAGATGGGGAGGGCAGCTGCAGTCGCATGGCGATTTTCTGCACCATCTTCTCCGATGTCCCCAGCAGCAGGATCTTTTTGATGCGCCTTTTTTGGAGGGCCTTGGCAACCTGGTCCCGGTGGCCCTTGTCGTCGAAGACTGCCACCCGCACTGCCCCCATGTAGGTCTTCTCCCGCTTCGCCGTCTGTCCTGCCACAATCTTGTCGTCTTGGATCAGCAGTCCGTCGTCGATGATGGCCTCCACGCCGTACTTTTCTGCCACCAGCTTGGCCCGGAAGCTCTTGCCGGTGCCGCTGGGCCCCACCAGGGCGAGGACGGTTACACCTTTCAATGAACGGATTAAATCTGCAAGACTCATAGACCTATAATATACCCCTGCATGTCCCTGTCCGGCAAGTATGCCTCCAGCATATTTCGGAAGTTCTCCGGCAGCGGGGCCTCGACTTTGGCCGGAAGCCCCAGGGGGTTTTCCGGCGGGATGGACAGCCTCCAGGCATGCAGGAAGAGGTCCTGACGGGGTCTGTCCGTCCTGGCCCTCTCAGGCAGGGCATGGCCGCCGTAGGCCGTGTCCCCCAGCAGAGGCAGTCCATGGGCGGCGCAGTGGAGCCGGATCTGATGGGTCCTGCCGGTTGAGATTTCCAGGTGGAGGAGGGTGAGGGGGATGCCGCCACACTGTCCCCATGCCATCGGACTTGCGGTGGTCTGAGCCTCCTTGCCTCCATTCCCGATTGCCGAGAGGACGAACCCCCCGCCGCCTCCTGCCCGCTGCGGGTGGTGCACCTCGTCCGTCCAACAGGCCCGCCGCTCCAGTCTCCCCTCAGCCAAGGCGAGGTATTCCTTGCCGACGAGTCGCTGCCTCAGTGCGAAGGAAAACCACTGGGCTCCGGCGAGGCTTTGGGAAAAGGCCAGGACGCCGGTGGTCCTGCGGTCCAGCCGGTGGAGGGGACCAGGGCGGAAGGAGAGGCTACTGCTTTCCCGCTGCCTCCGCAGGTAGTCCTGGACGATGAGCCGGTCCAGGGAGATGGGGCTGCGGCCACCGCCTTGGACGGGGATGCCGTAGGGCTTGCTGATGATCCTCACGTGGGGATTGATGAACAGGTCCTGCAGGACGGGCAGCCTGCCCTGGGGGAGCTCCTTCCTGCCAGGAGGAATGCCAGGAATTGGGGCATCCTGCAGCAGAAAGGCGGCGATGCTGACTCGGTCGCCCTCCTGGATCCTTGCCTCCGGCCGGATTCTGCTGCCGTTCCTCCGTATCAGGCCCTTGCGGAGGTACTTGTAGACCATTCCCAGGGAGTGGGCTGGCAGGAGCCTCCTGACAATCCTGTCCATACGCCGCCCCTCGTCATCTGCACCCGCCATGAAGTCGATAAAATCCATCGCACCATTGTACAGAAAAATTGGTGGTGAATCTACTAGACAAAACTTATCTTAGCAGTACAATGGAGGGCGTATGATTTCGTCAGCGCTAAGGCAACTCCAGTCGCTTCTGGTAAACCCTGTCTTCCTCGCCTGCATATTCAGCTGGTTCTCAGCCCAGTTCATCAAGACGGTGATAAAGCTCCTGACGGGCCGTGTCTCCAGCATGAAGGAACTGGTGGAATTGCTGCTGTGGCGCACCGGAGGGATGCCCTCCAGCCACTCGTCCTTGGTCTGCACGCTGGGAATCACCATCGGCTTCCGCAACGGCCTGGGCTCCGACATCTTTGTCCTGGCCCTCTGCTTTGCCATGGTGACCATCCGGGATGCAGTCGGAGTGCGGCTTGCCAGCGGCATCCAGGCGAGGGTGCTGAACGAAATAGGCAGGGGGCTGGAGGACAAGGACATCCTTAGATTCAGGCCCATAAAAGAGGTGCAGGGCCACAAGCCGGCGGAGGTCTTTATCGGCTGCTTTTGGGGTGTGGCCATTGGAATTGCCTTCTCCGTGCTGTGATAGTCCTTATGAAGCCCTCCCTGTCTGTCGTCTTCTCCATCATCGCAACCATCCTCTGCGCCGCCGCCCTGGTGTCATCCGTCCGTCTTCCCGTCTCCTCCCTGTGGAGGGGATACAGCGTCGTGTATGTGCCGGTGGAGGTGGAGGAGTCCCTTGTCCTGGAGGCGCTCGGAGCGTCGGGGATACGGGATGTCATCAGCCTCTCGTCGCAGCGTGTCCCCCTGGTCTCCTCCTATGCTCCGGTGCAGTCAATCACCCGTCCGGAGCACTCCTACCTGCGGCAGCGGGAGAACTATTTTTTCGACCGGTCCAGGCAGATGCGCCTGTATTACGTTCCCCACCGGTACATGGTCCAGGCCGTGGCCGCTGTGGGGAGACTGCATGGCTGGAGCGGCGGGGAGGGGGCCGGCATAGAGGGAAGGATGGTCTATCCCTGGATTGTACCCTTGATTTCTGCCGTGGCGTACACCGCCTTGGTGTTCCTCTCCCAGTCCCGGATATTCATGGTTGCAGCGGGCCTTTTCCCGCTCCTGTTCTCCTGCTGCGTGCCCTCCTACAGCGGGGCGGGAGCCTCCGTGCTTTTGATGTACGGCCTGTATCTGTGCAGCCCCTTCTGGGGGAGGAAGGACATGCTACGTGCCGCGCTGAAAAGTCCCTTGATACTGCTGTTCTGCCTTGCCGGACTGCTGGCCGGCCTCGTGGCCTCCTTGCAGGAGGGACTGCTGCTTGCCGTAGCCCTTGCCGGGTCCCTGGCCCTGTGCCATCTCCTGCTCCGCTACTCCCTGTCGCCGAGGGGTTTCTTCCTGGTTCCCATCAGGAGCGCCCCCCTGGTGTCCGTCGTGTCGTCCGTGGGCCTGCCCACCCTGCTCATACCGGCGGGAGCCGCCGCCGCCCTTTCTGTCGCCCTGTTCTTTCAGGGGCATTCTCCTGTGGACAATGCCCTGAACGGCTTGTTTCTTCCGGCTCCTGCAAGGTATACTGACGCCATGACCTTCGACTCCGCCTCCTTCCAGGGGGATGGTCAAGACGCGCGACTGGGGGAAGAGCTTCCCTCCCTGGTCCACTATGTTGACTGGGTGTGGGACACCCTGACCTATCCCTACCGCTCCCTCCACGACTCGGCCGTCCGCAGGCTTGCGTCCGTGGGGGAGACGGTGCTGGTGCCGTCCTACGAGATGACCGACGGCGGGCTCATCCAGGAGCAGCTTTCGGACGTGCAGACCCTCGACGAGGCCTTCATCACGGCGGCCATCGACGGGATTCGTGACGACAGCCTCCAGATAGAGCGGGTGCTCAAGACGCAGAACTGCTTTACCTCCGTGGTGTACAGGAGGATGGGGGATTTCTCGGTGGGCAGGAGCAAGGAGTTTCCCCTTGCCGCCTTGTCCCTGTGGGCCGCCATCCTGACTTCCCTGGTGGCGGGCATTTTTATATGGAGAGTCCAAAGATGAAGATAAAGATGAGGGTGTCCGACCTGCTGCCGTACAAGGCCACACGGTACCAGCAGTCCATGAACGCCTTTGTTCCCGGGGAGGCCATAGTCCCCCTAAAGCAGGAGCGGGACACCACGACCCTCTGCGTCGTCAGCAAGGGGGACGTAGTGAAGGAGGGGCAGGTGCTGGCAACCAGCAGGGACATCAAGGGTTCGGTCATACACTCGCCGGTGCCGGGGGTTGTCACCGACATAGGCTATGTTTCCGGCCCCGACGGAAGGCGTGTCCATGCCGTGAGAGTCAGGCTGCGGGGGGAGTTCTCCTTTTATGGAAAGGCCAGGAGGAGCATCGACTGGGAGGGCCTCCCTCCCGGCTCGCTTCGGCGGACCATCGCCTCGGCCGGCGTGGTCAACACCTTTGGCAGGACGGTGGCCCTGGCGCATCAGATGGAGCGCCTCATGGAGCGGCGGACACCGACCTTGGTCGTCCGTCTGTTCGACCTGGACCCCAGCTGCATGGTGGACCGCTTCATAGCGGAGCGGCATCCCGGAGAGGTTATGACAGGGGTGGCCGTCATTGCCGCCGCCCTGGGCACGAGCCGGGTCCTGCTGGTCTTGCCCCAGGACTTCGATCCGGTGGAGCCGCTGCAGATTCCCGGCAGGGGTGTCGAGTACATCACCATGGAGAGCGACACCTCCTTCTATCCTGTCGGCGGCAAGCGGGACCTGATGGCCCTGGTGGGCAGGGGAGGGCGGCGTGATGTCCGCGTCGGATTCAGGGACCTGTACATCGACAGCTCCACTGCCTATGCCGTCTACGAGTCCGTGGTGCAGGGCCAGCCGATGGTGGAGAAGTTCATCCAGGTCTCCGGCCACGCTATCTACGGGGAGGGAATCCTCAAGGTACGCCTGGGAACCCCGATCCGCTCCCTGGTGGCGGAGCTCGGCGGCTTTGTGAGGGACGCCGGGAAGATTGTCGTCAACGGCATCCTGATGGGCCACAACGTCACGGACCTGGACACTCCGGTTACCAAGGAGGTCAAGTCCATCATCGTAATCCCTCCGAGGGACACGGTGAGCGCCACGAGCTCGGAGTGCATCCGCTGCGGAATGTGCCGGAACGTATGTCCCATGGACATGGCTCCCGACATCCTGTATGGACACTACACCTTCGGCAGGGAGGTATCGCAGGGATACCTGGATACCCTCCGGAACTGCTCCGACTGCGTGCTGTGCAATGCCGTCTGTCCTGCCCGCCTGCCACTGTGCCAGAGCATCAAACTTCTGAGAGGAGCATCCAATGAGAAAAGCTAATGTCCTGACCTTACGACCCTTCCACTACGTGACTCCCTCCATCTCCACCATGACGGTGATGTCGCTCTGCGTCCTGGCTCCGCAGGTCCTCATGCTCTTCCTCACCGGCAGCTTCGCCTCCCTCTCGATACTCCTTGCCTGTGTCCTGGCCTCCTGCGCAGCGGAGGCCGTGGACGCACTGCTCATCAGGAGGCGGGCCTACGACGTGCCGGTGACCCTCCTGCAGGGGGTGCTGACGGGGATGCTCCTGCCGCCAGCCTATCCTGTCGCCACCATATTCCTCATCATCCTCATGACGCTGTTCATCGTGAAGTATCCTTTCGGGGGGATTGCCGGCTCCTGGGTCAATCCGGTGGCCATCTGCGTCGTCGTGGCCTACTTCATCGGGTCCATCTGGTTCCCCGCCTTCATCATCCCGCCTCAGTACCTGCAGTCCCACAACACCTCCCTCCTGCTGATAAATGAGGGGATGTTCCCGGCGCTGGGCTTCGACCCGGCCGTCACCGACTTCCTGAACGGGGCGGTGTTCTCCCGTCTGGGGACGAACATCCCGGAGGGCTACGTCTCCCTGCTGTGGGATACAGGGGCCACGATTCCCGCATTCAGGTTCAACCTCCTCACCCTGCTGGGCTCCCTGGTGCTCTTTTCGACCCGTTCCCTCGGCTGGGAGGTTCCCCTCAGCTTCCTCCTTTCCTACAGCCTCCTTGTGTGGCTGCTCTGTCCCCTCTTTGCGGGGGGTGCTGTCGGGAACGGCGACGTCATTCTGGCCCTCCTTACTGGCGGAACCCTGTTCACGGCCTTTTTCGTGGCCTCCTGGTTCGGGACGGCTCCCATGACGGCGGCGGGAAAGGTGGCCTTCGGGACGGCGACAGGAGTGGCGGCCTTCCTCATATCGGGCTACGGGCTTTCGGCGGCGGGAGCCATGTTCTCCGTCTTTTGCGGGAACATCTGCTCCCTGCTGATTCAGATGGTGGAGCATGTCTACAGCGAGCGGCGGCTGGGGCGGGACCCCCAGCCTGTCCATGTGCAGGAGCGCAACTGATGGAGCCAAAGAAGCTTGCCGTCAACCTCGGCTTTTTTACTGGCGTCGTGCTGGTGCTGTTCGTCCTGCTGTCTCTGATGGCCTTCGCCGCCCGTCCCACCTGGGAGGAGCGCCTCCAGCGGCGTGTGGCGCAGACCGTCGAGCGCCTGTATCCCGGAGAGTATGTGGCCGGAGAGAGGGTTCCCCTGCGGGGCTCCCATGCGACCTCCGCCGCCGCCTACGAGCTGGTTCCGGTGTCCGGCCAGGTCCGGGGACCCGTGTACGGGGTCATCGTCCGCATCGCCACCCTGTACGGGCCCCTGCCCGCCGTGTACCGCTACTCTCCGCAGGCGGGAGCCGAGTTCATCGGCTTTGCCGTCTTCGACCCCCACATCGGCAAGGAGGCGGCCATCACGGAGAGCCTGCGCAACTCCCTGCAGGTGCGCAGGTGGGAGGAAAGGATTCCGAAACTGCTTGGCATGGAGGCTGACTGACCATGAACCGAAACACCATATTCATGTACATCGCTGTGTCCCTTGTGATGCTGGTCCCTGTTCCGGGAAGACTGTACTACGGCATACCCGTCATCGTCGTGCTGAACCTGCTGATGGCGGCCACGACCCTGTTCAGCAAGCTCATGGATTTCCTGCGGCTTTATGCCATCAAGCCGGCGAGCGTCCTGCTGATGCTGGTGGGGATGACGGTTCTCGCCCGGCAGTTCCTCATCCTGTACTCTCCCGTGACGGCCCTGACCATGGGCTTTATCTTCTATATGCCCGCAGTGTCGGTCCTGATGCTGGGCCGCTTCTTCGACAACCGTGGCATGGCCTGGAGGACGGCCCTTGCGGGCAACATGCGGGAGAGCGGCCTGTTCTCCATCTATGGGCTGGTCTTCTTCCTGCTGCGGGACATTGTTGGCTACGGGACCATCTCCTTTCCGGTTCCCTCCGGGATAGTCAAGCTGGAGCTGCCCTCAATAGCCTACTTCAGCCCCTTTGTCTTCTGGGCCTCCATACCGGGGGCGCTGGTGTTGGCAGGATGCCTGCTGTCGGCCCTCTCCTTCGTCAGGAAGTATTGCGGAATTCTTGACCGCAGCCAGGAATTGCGGCAGGAGGAAGACCATGATCGTTGAGTGCCTTGTCTTTGTCTTCGGAGCGGTCTTCCTGTACGGGATAGGGCTGAACCGTGCCGTAATCGTGTCCTCCACGCCGAGGGGTCTCGCCCTGTCCTACCTGAAGTCCCTGATGGCCTCGGTTCCTGCCGTGGCCCTGTCCTACATTGTGGTTCAGGGCCTGCTTGTGCCCCTCGGCCTGCAGGAGCTGTATCCCCTGGTGTGCATCCTGGTCTTCCTGGCGCTCTCCGTCTTCATCGAGGTTATCGTCAGGCTGACGGTGCGCTCGGCGGTGACGGAGTTCTCGGTGTCCTTCCTCTGCATCCTGCTGTCCATGAACGAGAGCCTGTCGGCCGTGGAGTCGGTCGTGTTCGTCGTCTGCTGCCTGACGGCGTTCTATCTCCTCATACCCGTGCTGGCGGCAGTGCGCAGGAGGAATGACCATGCCAGTCCCCTGCCTGTCTTCAGGAACTCGCTGATCCTTTTCAGCCTGGCCATCCTGATGCTCTTCGTGCTTGTCTTCGACGTGTCCTGGCTCAATGGAGGGATAGGAAAATGATAGTGTTTCTTCTGGCGGTGTTCGTGCTTTCGGCGGGCCTTGCGGCCATCTTCATCTTCTGCGTGCTCATCCCTGCCGTCAGCCAGGACAAGGACAGGGTGCAGAAGTTCATATTCGCGCCAGACGAGCTGAAGGTCTCGAACCATCCCAAGAAGTCCCTGGAGGACACGGGGATGCGCGCTGTGGTCCTTTGTAGCCATGACAAGGAATTCGACCAACGGCGGATCAGCTTCCAGGGGCCGAGGGACTGCGTGCTGTTCACCAAGCTGTACGAGACGGAGTACGACTGCTTCCAGCAATGCCTTGGCTTTGGCAGCTGTGTCGGCCATTGTCCCCAGCGCGCGATTCGGATTGTCAACAACACGGCGGTGGTGCTGGCCGGATGCATCGGCTGCGGCCGCTGCGTGGCCTCCTGTCCCAAGGGCATCATCAAGCTCTTCCCCAAAGACATCGCGCGCTCCCAGACAGCCTGCTGCAACAGCGGTGGGGAGACCTCCTGCTCGGCCTGCCGGGGACGGAGGGATGCGGCCGTGCCGGAGCGCAGGATTCCCAGGCTGTGGCGGCTCTGCTACGACCTGCTCTACAGGAGGAGGCGGTAGGAAGGGATGATGGGGACGATTCACCTGTGCCTTGAGGTGCACTGCGACTACATGAGGCTCTACTCCCGTCTGGACAGGTCCGCAGGCTACCAGCAGGCCCTGGATGCAGTGTTCGACTCCCAGTACCATCAGTACTACAAGCTGCTCCAGCACCTGTACGGCAATCCCTCCTGCCACATCTCGCTTTCCATCTCCGGCCGCCACCTGGACTGGCTTT
>CALEFI010000094.1 GCA_937876905.1 uncultured Treponema sp. | reverse complement strand
GAAAGCGGATGGCTTTCGGCGCGGCCTGCCTTGGTCGAGGACCAGACCATTGTCCAGTCCTCCCGTCCTTGTAGGCTAGTTTGCGCTCACCTGGCTCAGGTCATCGTATGACAGCAGCCGGGCGACCCCCTTGGGGTCGGTCACAATCATGCCGGACTCGGTGAGGGTGATGGGCGTGTCCTTGTGGACGCCGATCTTTGACTTCATCTGGAGCTGGAGCTTGCTGTTGTACTTTCCGACAAGCCAGTTTCCGCCCTCCTGGATGACCGCATAGTAGGCGTCTCCGTCCTTCACGAGGACCGAGGTTTCCGAGGCACGCTCCGTGCTCTCTCCCACAATCTCCATGTTCTCTGTGTCCAGCAGCACAACCTTGACGGCGCCGTTGCCGGTGTTCGCTCCGGCTATGGCCATGAAATTCTCGTCCGCAGGAACCAGTGTCCGGCCACGGATGACGGCCACCGGGGACTCCTTCAGCTCTGAACCGTTTGCCTTGTCCAGCTTTACCATGACGGAGTACTCGCTGTCAATGTGCTTCAGGCCGTACACGCCGTCGCCGGCAGCGCCTCCGCCCCGCTCAAGGAGCTGCTGCTGGTCCTTGGCAATCTCGGCGCGGTCGTCACGGGCATCGTCCCGCTTCTGGTCTGCAATCTCCTGCTGGTGCTCGGCCTCCTGGCGGGCGTCGTCAGCCTGCTGCTGGGCGTCGTCGGCCTCCTGCTGTGCCTGGTCAGCCTGCTGCTGGGCCTGCTGGTCATCGGGGTTCTCGTCGGCCTCCTGCTGTGCCCGGTCGGCCTCCTGCTGTGCCCGGTCAGCCTCCTGCTGTGCCCGGTCAGCCTCCTGCTGTGCCCGGTCGGCCTCCTGCTGTGCCCGGTCGGCCTCCTGCTGTGCGGTGGCAGCCTCCTGCTGTGCCTCCTGTGCTAGCTCTTCGGCCTGGTCGGCCTCCCGCTCCTTGATGTCCACCAAGTCCTTGCGGTCGTCAATGCCCATGTCATCCTCCTCCCGCATGGAGTCGATGACCCCTCTGTCGGAGATGACCGTCGTGTCCACTGTGCCCAGTCCCCCGGTGGTGGAGGACAGGGGGATGACAATCTGGCTCCTTCCGGGCCAGTCCACATAGTTAAGGGAAAGTCCCGCATGCTCGGCGGTGAGGTTGTCGGTGACGACTCCCTTGTAGCGGCTGGTGAAAACCTCCATGTTGCCCCGGTACACGGCGTTGTACACGGTCACGAAGACAGCCAGTGTCTGTGCGTCCGCCTCGGAGTAGTTGTAGGCGGAGACAAGGTAGCCGGCTATGATGTGGCGCAGGTTCCTGATGTGGTCCACAGAGGCATCCGGCCCGATGAACAGGATGTCTGCATCAAGCTTGTCGGTGGTGGCGGGATCCACTGCGTGGATTACATAGTAGCGGTTCCGGGCCCCTGCGGTGGCGCTCTCGGCGGGATTGGGGGCGATAACCGCTCCCAGGCCGGAGCCGATGCTCTTGATCTGGTCAAGGGTGTTGATGACGGCGTGGGGGCCGTTGTAATTGACGAACTCCACGGTATCACTTCCGACGCTGCGGATTTCAGGCTCGTTCACCTGTGCAAAGACAGGGACTGCAGCAATGCTGAGAGCCAGGACTACAAAGAAACGTGTTGTTTTTTTCCTACTCATCATTCCTCCAAAGGTAAGGTGCCTAGGCACTCTATTCTTAACATTCTATCATAATAATTCGATTGGGGCTACATTTCCAGGGCAATTATTTTCCCCATTGTGGCGGTGGCGTAGCGTTTTGCTCCAGAATCTAAATTCTGGTTTAGCATAAAGGAGAGGATGTACCTGCCCTTGGTGAACAGGGCGGGCTTTCCCATGAAGCGGCATATCTCGTAGGTGGCGTCGCACATCAGCGAGGTGACCTGCGGGTTTGATATGAGGTGGGGCTTCTTCAGCAGCAGCTCTATGCTGTCCAGAAGCTCGAAGGTGGGGTCGTAGCCGATGCGCGCCGCACCCTTCAGCGCCACTGCCAGGATTGCGGGGTCGTTCTCCACCCGGATGATGCGCGCCAGCTCCTTGTTAAAGCAGCCGCTCTGGAAGGAAGACATGAGCCCGATGATGTCCTCGAAGTACCGTATGTGCTCGTCCATAAAGGAGGCCTCCTGGGGAGTGCTGGACTGCACGGTGTACCGGGTAAGCATCCTCTCCAGGTCAAGCCCCACCTCTGCCAGCCACTGACCCTCAAGGTCGCCGTATTCCCCGTCCTCTAGGCCCTCGGCAATGTCCTCCATATATTCGCTTGATATGAGTCTGCCGAAGATAAAGTCCGATGACTGCGGCAGGCCCGCCCGCTGGGAGGACTCCCGAACGAAGACCGGAAATGCGGTGCTCCTGCCCTGGCGGATGGGGGGGAGTCCTGCAAGTCCCCCATGTCGGGTGACCCGGTAGGCGTTGATGACCCAAGACCCCTGCTCCAGCATGGCCAGGTAGCCCTGGGGAAGATAGAGGATGTGGCTCCACTCTATGGTTCCCGGCAGGTCGCTCTCCCAGATGACCTCCCCCTCCAGGGAGATGCCGACAGCCTTGGTGGTGTCGCAGAGCACCAGACTGCTTCGGTCGAATGTCCCGAATGAAATCCGGTTGCTGTCCACAGGGACGGGAGCGGAGAGGGAGACCTCCCCCGTCTGCGGGTTCAGGTAGGTGACGGTGGTCTGCCCTCCCGCAGGCGTCACCACGGCGCAGACTGACTGGAGGCTGTCCAGGTAGAGCCGTGCCGCCGCAGCCGCTCCGATGGTTCCTGCCGACAGCACCCACCTGTCGCGCGCGCTGTTGCTCCTTGAGGAGATGCAGCCAATGCCGCCGTCGGCAAAGACAAGGATGGCGCCGAATCTTGTGGCTATGGCGGACGTAACCTTTCCGCTGAAGGTGATTTCCTCAAGGATAAGGCCGAAGGGGGAGTAGCGGAGGGCGGTGCTACAGCCTTGCAGGGTCTTTTTCTGGATGTGCAGGATGCTGCCGTCCTCCAGCTCCATCAGAGGTATGCCGCCTGCCTCCCCCGCAGGTGTTGTCCATTTCAGCACCCCGTTTATGCCGAAGCAGGCCACTTCCCTGGGGCACTGGACATAGATCCGCCCGTCACGCCCCTGGATTGGCGGGGAAATGATTTCGGCCGGGGCCTTGGCGCTCCACAGGGTGAGACCGCTGGGATTGATGAGCGAGACAGAATTGCCCCCGGACACGGTGATGAGGAAGTCTCCGGTGCCGGTGCTGGAGTGGGGGGAGATCCTTGCGCCGGGAAGTCCGGCGAACCACATGAGCTTGCCCGACTCTGAGACTGCTGCCATGGTGCGCCCCTCCAGCGGGACGGCAAAGCCATACTCCGTGACGAGGGGATTTCCTACTGGGGCTCCGCCCACCACCAGCCGCCAGGTGGGCTCCACGGTCTGCTCGGATGGGGGCTCCTGGTTCCCCTTCTGCGGGGACTGGCTTCTGCTCTGGGCCAGGGTCAGTTGGGAGAGGGTGAGAATTAAAAGTACAAGGTATATAGTCTTTTTCATCCGGTGCAACTCCAACGGGAATCTTCACCATACCACAACAGGAGGGAATGCTCAATGTATCTGGCAGGATATTTTGCTCCTGCCGCATATTGTTCATCTGGGGCGTTCCAAAAGGGCCAGTGTCTCCAAATGTCCTGTGTTAGGATAGAAGTCGAGCAGGAAGAGCCTCTTCATGTGGTAGCCGCCCTCCCGCAGGGCCCGGCAGTCCCTGGCCTGGGTTGCCGGGTCGCAGGAGAGGTAGGCGATGTGGGGGATGGGGGAGGCGGCCAGGAAGTCCTGTACAGCCCGCTCCATCCCGCTTCTTGGCGGGTCGATGAAGGCGAGCTCCGGCGGCCTGTCCTTCAGCAGGGCAGGGCCGAACTCCCCGGCCCATCTGGCTGCACTGACACCGTAGCTTTGGTGGGGCCTGCCCTTGAGATTCTGCCCCGCAAAGACCAGCGAGTCCCGGTTGTGCTCCACCAGCGTCACCAGGTCGAAATGATCCGACAGGAAGGCTGCCATCGTGCCGGCCCCGCTGTAGAGGTCAAGGGCATGGGATGGGGTGGATTGGGGAGAGGAGGCACTGATTTCCTTTGTGTGCTCCAGCACCAGCGAGATGGCCTTTTCCAGCACCGCCAGATTGGACTGGAAGAAGCCCCGCACGTCAAAGCTGATTTCCTTGGGGCGGAATCCTGGCGGGGAGAGGGTGAGGGTGCAGGTGGTTTCAGGAGAGGGAAGTGTTCCGCAGAAGCGGCGGCGCACCTTGTCGGTCAGCCTGCGGCGGCTCCTTCCCGTCACTCTGGGGCCCTTGTCCTCCCGCTGGGTGGGGGCCCAAAGGACCTTGCCCTCGCCACAAACCCGGCGGTCCCCAAAGACTTGCAGTCTTCCTGACTGCCGCTGCTCTGGGGGAACCTGCTCCAGCCATCTGTTGATTTCAGGAGTGGCGCAGGGACAGGCTGTGATGGGGACCACTTCCCGTCCACCGCCACGTCCCTGCAGGCCGCCATTGGTCAGCTGCATCCTGCAGCGGTATCCTAGGGAGGCCTCCGTGACGGCCTGTATCGGGGGGACCTCCAGTCCCTCCCGCAGGAAGATGTCCTCCAGAACCTGTCTGCCCAGCTCAACCTGGAACTGACCTTCCACGTGGAGCATGGCGCAGCCGCCGCAGATGGCATGGTAGGGGCAGGGAGGCTGGACCCGATGGGGGGATGGCTCCAGGACAGAGAGCACCCTGGCCCGGTCATAGTTCCTGCGGCTCAGAACAATCTCCACCAGGGCAACCTCTCCGGGGATGAGTCCGGGCACCAGGAGAACCTTTCCATGGGGGGCTCCCCGCTCCCTGGCGAGGCAGTCCCCGCCAAAGAGGGGCCTTTCTGCGGTGGCGATGACGGCGGACATGGATTTTACCACACCACTTCCGTGGAGACGGCCGTCCCCATGCCCTTGTTCCTGTACTCGGCAAGGAAGTGGCTGCTGGTGTCTTCGAATCCCTCCACGCTGGAGGTGCAGTCTGTCAGAAGGGTGATCCTCGATGCGGGGATGTAGACGCACAGGTCCTTGATGGTGTGGGCCACGCAGTGGGAGAGTGCCTGCCCTGCCACGAGGATGTCCCTGTTCTTGAGCCTGTCGATGAGGGCGAAGTTGGTGCGGGTGGAGGGATCCGCAGGGTCGGGAACCTCCGCCTGGATGGCGCTGTAGTGCTCGGTCATGGGATTGCTGGCCTTTGTCACGAAGTTGATGATGCGGCCGGGCCGGTGCCGCTCCCACCGGCGGACTGCGGCCAGCAGCCGCTCCTCCACGCAGGCGCCCGGCGTGGCCAGCAGGCAGTGGGGTGGCCAGATGGTCAGCACGTACCGCCCGTGGGTCTCCAGATTTATCAGATACTCCTCAACCCGTTGGGACAGGGACTCGTCGGCCGGACGGAATTTGCCGGAGACAAGGTCGGCGTGGGTGATGAGGGTGTGCGGCTCCGGCTCCCTGCCGTCGGAGGTCCGCCAGAAGATGGGATGGGCGATGTGGTATAGGGGATGCATGTCCAGGGTGATGTGGATGGAGTCGATTCCGTCTAGGTTGGCAAGGATGAAGTCGGCCAGATGCCGGCAGTCCTGCTCCGCATTCTTGATGTACATCGCCCCCCCCGGACTGCAGAAGTCGTTCTGGGGGTCCACAATCAGCAAGTCTCTGCCCATGGCTACCATGATAGTCAAAAAGAAATGAACTGTCAAATAAATTCTATAAAGTAGGATGGCAACAGATGCCCTCCTGCCGACCCCTTGGCGGAAGGCCACTGGGAGAAGTCCATTTTTCCTGGCAATCGGCGGAACATGGATTGTAGGAAAACGTTTTTTGCAGTACAGTGGGTTCCATGAATCTTGAGGCTTTTGTTTTGGGCTGCGGGGGCATGATGCCCTTGCCCTACCGTCATCTTACATCCGTGCTCCTGCGGCGTGACGGCAACCTATTCTTGTTTGACTGCGGGGAGGGAACCCAGGTTTCCCTGCGACGATTGAATCTTAAATGGAAGAAGATTGACGCGATCTTCATCAGCCATACCCACGCCGACCACATAACCGGGCTTCCCGGCCTGATGATGCTCTCCTCACAGGTGGACCGGGACGAGCCGCTGTACATCTATGGGCCGCCCAAGGTGGCCGACTACGTGGAGTCCAGCCGCAAGGTGTTGGATATGTACATCAATTATCCTGTTGTTGTAAAAGAAATTACTTCCCCCTGTACGGTGCATGAGGGCAAGGACTTCTACATCAAGGCCTTCCCCTTGAACCATACCAAGCCATGCATGGGCTATTCCTTGGAGGAGCTTGACCGACCGGGAGAGTTCAACCCGGAGGCTGCCCGATCGCTGAAGGTTCCGGTGGGGCCGCTGTGGTCCAAGCTCCAGGCGGGGCAGAGCGTTACCGCCAGCGACGGTACCACCGTCACCCCGGAGCAGGTGATGGGCTCAAGGCGGTCGGGGAGGAAATTCAGCTATGTAACGGACACCATGTACATTCCCTCCATCGCCCCGGAGGTACGTGGCTCAGACCTGCTGATCTGCGAGAGCATGTTCTCCAAGGACATGGAGGACCAGGCCAGGGAGAAGAAGCACATGTCTGCCCGTCAGGCCGCCACCATCGCCCGTGACGCCCAGGTGAGGCAGCTGGGGTTAATTCACTACAGTCCCCGCTATACTGACCGGGAGCTTGACCTGTTACTTCAAGAGGCTCGGAGTGTTTTTCCTGATACAGTCCTTACCCGTGACCGGATGGTGTTTGACATTCCATACGTGGACTAGCGGTGTCGGGGGACATTGAGGTTTTTGGAGCGTGATAGAGGTTGACTCCCTGACAAAGGTATATGGTTCTCCATCCAAGGGCTTTGTGGCGGTGGATTCGGTAAGTCTGGTGGCCCGCCCCGGTGTCATTACCGGTCTGCTGGGCCCGAACGGGGCGGGGAAGACCACCATCCTGAAGGCTGTCTGTGGCCTCCATTATCCCACCTCCGGTACGGTGCGGGTGATGGGCCTGGACGTGGAGGAATCTCCCGTGGCGGTGCGGAGGCTGGTTGGCTATGTCAGCGAGCATCCTGCCCTGATTGCGGGCCTGAGTGTCCGTGAGTTCCTGCGCTACGCCTGCCGTCTGCGGCTTGCCGGGGGTGGTGGAGCGGATGACATGGGGAGGGTGAGTCAAGTGGTGGCCGAGTGCGGGCTGGAGGAGGTGCTTTCCCGCCCCATCGCACCGCTTTCCAAGGGCTACCGCCAGAGGCTCTCCTTTGCCCAGGCTCTGCTGCACGATCCCCCGGTGCTGGTGCTGGACGAGCCGGTCTCCGGCTTGGATCCCGCCCAGATCCGCCAGATGCGAAACCTCATCAAGGAGCTGGGCCGCCGCAAGACCATTTTTCTGTCCACCCACCTGATGCAGGAGGTGGAGGCCCTGTGCCAGCAGGTTCATGTCATCAGCGGCGGCCGCCTGGTTGCCAGTGGAACCGCCGCCGGCATCGCCGAGTCTGTCGGCGCCAGGAGCTTTGAGGACGCCTTTATGATGCTTACCGCCGGAAGCAGGTGAGGGCCTTTCGGAGCGGAGGATTGTTTGTGAAAGGAGCGTGGGATGAGCGATGATACCATTGGGAGTTCGACCATGGTCAGCCCTGTCCGTCTGGCATCTCGGTGGCTGGCCGTGGTGGTGGTGCTGTGGCAAAAGGAGCTGCGTCTGCTGCTGGCCAGGCCGCCCTTCTACCTTGCCTGCGCCCTGCTGACTGCCGGTGCCGCCGCCCAGTTTTTCCTCGGCGGCCGCTTCTTTGACTATGGCCTTGGCTCCACCGACCTGAACTTCTTCTTCTCCGCCATCCCCTACCTTTCCATACTTGCCGTGCCGGCCCTCACCATGGGCCAGTGGGATCCGGGCAGCCTCCTCTTTGACGAGAGCCTGCCCCTCAGCGAGAGCCAGCTGGTGGCGGGCAAGTGGTTGGCCTCCTTCTGCTGTGGCTGCCTGCTGCTGGTGCCGGGGCTGGGTGTGCCCGTGACGGTGAGCCTTTACGGTAGCCTGGACCTGGCCCAGCTTTTCGCAGGTTATTTTGGCATGCTTCTCTACCTGGCGGCAGCCTGCGGCCTGGGAGTCCTGTTGGGCTCCCTGAGTCCTGGTGCCGTCTCCGCCTACCTCCTGACCTCGGTGGCGCTGGCGGGCTTCAGTTCGATTCATCTGCTGCCCCGTTTTTTTTCCCTGCCCGGCTGGCTGGGCCGTCTGTGCCAGGGACTGTCCTTTGCCTGGCATTTCGACAGCGCCGGGAAGGGGATTGTGGACAGTCGTGACCTGGTGTTCTATCTGGTGGCGACGGCAGCCCTGCTAAAGCTTGCCGCCGGATTGCTGCAGGCCAGAAGGAGGGGCAGGTTATGAGAACAAGCCTCATGGGAAGACGATTTGCCCTGCTGCTGTGGATTCTGCTGGGAGTCCTTGTGCTGTTCCTGTCGTCCCTGTGGTGGTTCCGCTGGGACCTCACTGCCGACAAGCGTTTTTCCCTCGGCCCCATGAGCTTGCAGCTGCTGGGTTTTCTGGAGGAGCCCCTGCACATCACCTATTACGTCTCCCCGGAGCTTGAGGACCTGTATCCCCATGCCCGTGACGTGAAGGACTTCCTCCGGCTCTACACCGCCGCACACCCCCAGGTGTCGCTGGAGGTGCGTGACCCGGTGAAGGAGGGGCTGGAGGGCAGCCTGCTGCAGCAAGGGGTGTTCGGCCACCAGATTCAGTCCATGAGGGGGAACAGCACCCAGCTGGTGACCGTCTATTCCTCTGTCGTGCTGGAGTACCTTGACCGGATGGCGGTGGTTCCCTTTGCCCAGACTGCGGAGAGCCTTGAGTACGAGATGGCAGTCCGCCTCTTGCAGCTGGTGGAGTCGGCGGGGGCCTGGCCGGTGCTGCTGATGGCGGGAAACAGCCTTTCGGTGCAGGATGACTATGGCGACGTGGCTCCCTGGCTGAAGGCGGCTGGCTTCCTCCCCACGGTGGTCACTGCCGACCAGTTCCAGATGATGGAGGGGCAGTTGACCCAGGTGGAGGGCAGCCGTGTGCCGCTGGTGCTCTTCGGCAGCGACGCCCTCACCGCAGGGCAGGCGGACTCCATACGCCGCTTTGTGGAGTCTGGCGGCAGGCTCTTCGTCATGACCTCCGCCCACAGCGCCGACCTCTACGACGACTGGGACGTGGCTTCCACGGAGGACCGGCTCCTGCCGGTGCTTGCCTCCTGGGGCCTGGAGCTGGGGAGCGAGCTGGTGCTGGACATCTCCTGCTTCCGGGCGACCTTCCAGAGCCAGGAGGACAATCCCGTCTACCAGCAGGTGAACTATCCCCTGTGGATCCAGGCCCTGCCCCAGTACACGGTGGAGCATCCTGTGTCCCGCCGCGCCTTCGGCCTTGAGTTCTATTGGAGCTCCCCCATCACCCTCACGAGCATGGAGGCTCAGCCCTTGGTCTACACCACACCCTCGGCCTGGCTCTTGCCGCCGGAACCGGAGCGGGAGCAGCCCTTCGTGACCAATCCCTTCATGGTTCCCCAGACCGCATCCCAGGCCGGTCAGGCTGCCTCCCAATACGTGCTGGCGGCCCTGGCGGAGGTAGCTGGCGGCGGCCAGGTGATGCTGGTTGGAAGCCAGTACTTCCTTTCCACCCTGATGCGGCAGTACACCGGCAGCCTTGGCAACCTGGACTTTGCCACCAAGGGGCTGCTGCTGCTCTGCGGTCAGGAGCCCCTGCTGGAGTTAAAGAACAAGGCTTCACTGACGAGGGGACTCCACAAGATGGACCAGGACCAGCTGGAGGCAAGCCGGCCGAGGGCCCTGGCGGTGAATCTGGTGCTTCTGCCCCTGCTGCCTGCCCTGGTCGCCCTGTTGTGGCGGCTGGCAGCACGGACTTTTGCGGGAGGGGGGTCTGGCAAGGCTGGACACGGACGGGAAAAGGGCCGCCCCAGGGGAGGGCAGGCATGAGCGAAAAAAGATACCTTACCATTCTGGCAGCCTGCTGCCTCCTGCTGGCCGTCCTCTGTGCGCTGGCCATGGCGGGGCGGCATTCCCCCGCTCCTGAGCAGGTGGAGACCGCCCTGCTGAACAGCAAATATTCTCTTCAGCTGCATCGGATTGCGGTTGCTGCCGGGGGAAGGGAGCTTTCCCTGCTGCAGGGTACGCTGGGCGGCCGCTTTCTGTGGTGGGGAACAGCCCCCGCCGGTCTCGGTGATGCCGCTGCTGCAAGCAAGGAGCTGGTCTTTCCGGTGGACTCCCTCACCATGCAGGAATTCCTTTCGGCCATGGAGCGGGTGCGCAGCCTGAGTGTCGTCTCCCGGAATCAGGACAGGCTGTCCTCCTTCGGACTGGCAGATGGGGAGGGAATCGTGGTGGACTTCATCCTCTCTGACGGAAGCACCGCCTCCCGCATCATCTTCGGGGACAGAAACTACAGCGGGCAGCGCATCTATCTGAGGACACCCGACTCTCCGGTGTATCAGGGCCAGGACCAGTTCTATCCCTGGCTCACCGCAGCGCCAAAGAGCTGGGCGGACATGGCGCTGGTTTGCCAGCAGGTTCTTGGAATCAGCGGGGAGCGGGAGGTGCAGCGGATTGTCGTGAGCATGGCCGAGCCTGGGGGCGGATTCACCCAAAGAATACTGGCCAGGGGGCAGGCAGGGGCGGAGTCGGATTCAGGTCAGCCCCAGGACTTTTCCTCAAAGGCCAGCCGACTCCTTTCCCTGCGGGGCGGCTCCCTAGTCCATCCCGACATGGCGGAGGGACAGCCGCTGCTGGCAGAGATTGTCCTGGACACAGGCCTTGGAGCAAGGGCAACCTTGCGGATTCATCAGGGAAACCAGTCCCAGTCTGATGGGGAGGTATCCAGCTACTATGTGGTTCCCCGGTATGACTTCATGTTCGGCGGCGGAACCCTGGACTCTGGCTCCGGGACAAGTCGGCTTAGCTATGGATTTGAGATAAGCCACTGGACCTGGGACAACCTGCGGCAGCTGATGGACTAGGGACTGGCAGGGGCTTTTCCCTGTCCGGCGGTCACAAAGGCTAATCATGCCCCCTCCTTCCTCCGATAAGATGAGTATGCATGACGAAACGATTGTTACCAGCAGCAAGGTGGGCCAGCGGCTTGAGCGGCTCAATGACATGGATGTTGTCTCCCATCTCTTCTTCAATGACAGCAGGATTCAGTTGGTGGCAAAGATCACCATCGGCAGATCGTCGGAGAACAATATCGTGGTGAACAACAAGCTCACCAGCCGCCATCATGCGGTAATCCAGAAAATCAAGGACGCCTACTTCATCAAGGACGAGAAGAGCACCAACGGCACCTTCCTCAACGGCCAGCGGATTCCTCCGGAAAAGTACGTGCGGCTGAATCCCGGTGACAAGATAACCATCGGGAATGACAACCTGGTCATCTCCTGATGTCCGCCGTAACGCTGATGTCTGTCCCCCGTGCTGGAGGGACCTTGGAGCCTCTGTCTTCTGGGGAGCTGGACGGCTTGCTGCGCCGGGTGATCCGGGCACTGGAGGGGGAGGACAGCAGCTGGCGGCCAGAAAGCTTCTCTGGACAACCCGGCGGCCTTGTGGACCTGGTGGCCCAAGTTCCCCAGCTTCCCACCATCATCGTGCCCGACCTGCACGCTCGCTGGCGATTCTTCCAGAGAGTCTTGGACTACGTGCCTGACCACAGGGAGTATTGGCCGCAATGTCTTGGACTTGAGGGCCTCTCTGTCCTGGACTTGCTGGGCCGGGGACTGGTGAACCTTGTCTGCGTGGGGGACGGCCTCCACTCGGAGCTCCACAGGGATCGCTGGCTTGAGGCCCAATCCCACTACGGGTCTGGCAGGGTGCTGGGGGCTGCCCTGGAGGAGGAGATGGCGGAGGGGCTGGGACTCATGGCCATGGTCATGGAGTGCAAGGCAGCCTTTTCCGCCCGCTTCCACTTTCTGAAGGGAAACCACGAGAACATCATGAACCGCTGGGCCGGGGGAGACCGTCCCTTCCGCAAGTTCGCCCGTGAGGGGGAGATGGCCCGGCGGTTTATGGAGGAGCTTTACGGAGAGGAGGTTCTGCAGCTCTACGGCCGCTTCGAGACCCTCCTTCCCCTGTGCGTGGCAGCCCCCCGCTGCCTGATAAGTCACAGCGAGCCGAGACGGGCCTTCAGCCGGCGGCAGGTTGTGGACGCCCTGGAGGATGGGGAGGGAGAGGCTGTCTACGGCCTCACCTGGACAGGGAACGGGGAGAGCCAGGACGGGGCCGTGGCCGCCATGCTGGAGGAATTCCTTCCCCAGTGGTGGAACGGTGGCCAGCCAGTCGATGGCGGGTCCCTTCCCTGCCTGTACTTTGGCGGGCATCGGACCATCAGCGAGTCCTACCGCCTGCGGCAGGAGGGCCGCTACGTGCAGATTCACAATCCCCGCCTGCAGCAGGTGGCCGTGGTGCCGGTTCACCGCCCCTTTGACTTTGGCAGGGACCTTGTCTGCCTTGGAGGGGAGGACTAGATGGCTGACCATCCACTTTCAACAGCTGGCCGGGAGCCCCGGAGTCAAGCGCAGCCGCCATCCTCCAGGGGAAGGGCAGCTGCACAAAGGGAGAAGGCGCAGGGGGCGCCGGCCCAAGGGACGCGGACGCAAAGGCCCCCGATACAGGTTCCCTCCCGGTCGGAGCCACCCCAGATGATAGGAAAGTACAAGGTGATTTCCGTGGTGGCCAGGGGAGGCATGGGGACCGTGTACAAGGTGCTCCATCCTGGATTAAAAAGGGAAATCATCCTGAAGCGGCTGACCATCCGGGGGAATTCCACCGCGCGGGATCGGTTCAAGCAGGAGGCCCGCATACTCCTCGACCTACAGTTCCAGAACATTGTCCACATGCACGACTATTTTGTCGAGGGGAGCCACCACTACATCGCCCTGGAGTACGTGGACGGCATGTCCCTGGACAAGCTCATCAGAAAGCAGGTGGTGCTCCCGGAGCAGGTGGCCATGATGATTTTCTACAGCGCCTGCATGGGGCTCCAGTATGCCCATGCAAAGGGCATTGTCCATCGGGACATCAAGCCGGGGAACATCCTGATTTCCAAGCGGGCAGTGGTAAAGCTGGCCGACTTCGGCATTGCCTTCAGCGACAAGGAGCTGGACGAGGCGGTGGACGAGACCGGCGTGACGGTGGGAACCCCCTCCTACATGCCGCCGGAGCAGTTCCAGGACAGCGGCTCCGTGGACCGTCGCGCGGACATCTACGCCATGGGGGTGATGCTCTACGAGATGCTGACCGGCACCAAGCCCTTCAGGGGGAGCACCGTGGAGGCTACCAAGGAGCTGATTCTGAGGGGGAGGTATCTCGCTCCGGGAAAGGTTGACAAATCCATCTCTTTGATTCCCCGGTTTCTCATCTGGAAGATGATCCAGCCACGGCCTGAGCGCCGCTTCCAGTCCATGAAGCCTGTGGTCAAGCTGGTGAAGCGCTATCTGAATGACTATGACACCTACAGCCTGCGCACGATTCTGGCGAGGATGGTCCAGGCCGGGGACAAGGCGCTGCAGGCTCCGGTCATCGAGTCGAGGAAGCGCACTGTCCGCAATGTGAGCATTATCGCCTGCGCCTCCGCCATGGCTGTCTTCGGGATGGTGGCGCTGTGGCGGGGAAATGTGTTCCACAGGACCATCCTCAGCCCCTTCTTTAAGCCCCTGTCCGTCTCCGTCTCCCTGCCGGCCACTGCCTCCGCCCAGGCGGACCTGCCCCTGCGGGTGTTTTTCTTCAGGAATGACGGGGACAAGATTCCTGAGCTCTTCGGATCCCGCAGGAGCCTTGATGTGGCGGGAAATGAAGGGAACGGAGTGCTGTACCGGGCGAAGGACCTGTATCTGCGGCCGGGCGCCTACCGGATAAAGGTGGCGGTGGGCCCCTACGTGTGGTGGAAGTCGCTCTTTATGGAGCGGGAGGCTGCCACTGCCCATCTGGACCTGACACCATATGCGTCGCGGGACATCACTGTCCACTGCTCCGCCGTGGACAGTGAGAGCGGGAGGAGCCTCACCGGGCGCACCAGCTTTTCTGTCCTGTACGAGGGGCGCTGGATTCCGCTGGACAGCCTGGACAGGGGAGTACTCAAAACCGGCGGCGTGTGGCGGTTTATGGCCCAGTCCCCGGACTATGTTGACGAGGTGTTCAGCCTGCGGATTGACTGGTATCAGGACGAGCTGTTTCTGACCGCCCAGATGCGCAGGAGGGAGTAGCTGCAAAAAGGGATGCTTCTCGTCCTGGCTGCAAGACGCCGCCCGCTCACAACTCCAGTGTCACCACGTCAATCCATTGCCGGCCCCGCCGCTCAAAGATGGTGATGTTGTCCACAGGGAAGCTGTCGTGGAGTCCCATTCCAGACAGCACCTCCAGCGCCTCCGTGGAGGCTCCGGCGGGAATGTCACGGTTTGCCACGGTGAGGTGTGGCCGGAAGGGGCGGCGGTCCCTGCGGATGCAGCCGGGGACGAGTGCAAGAACCTGGACCAGCACCGAGTCCCGCAGCTGGCTCCAGCGCTCATCGGGCTCAACCTTGGCAAAGATTGTCCTGTCGCCAAAGGCATCGAATCCAGACACGGTGGCGGTGAAGGGCGGGGGCAATTCCTGACGATGGATGGCGGACTGGATGGCCTGTACCAGACTCCGGGTAGACAGACTGCCGGGCAGCAGGAAGGGAGGCACCAGGGTAACGTGGACTGGCGTGCCGTGGCCGCTCCTGCAGCCGTAGCGCTGGTGCATGTGGCGCCGGCAGTCCTCCAGGATGGCCTCGATGTCGGCGGGAACAAGCACGCCCACAAAATGTGTCTGCTGGAAATTCATGGAGTGTAGTATAGCACAGGGGAAATAATCGTAAAAGGGGAGATGGCAGGTGAGTCTGTCATCGAAATTGTGCACAAGAATACGGAAGCTTTTACTGGGTATAGGATGGGCCTGTACTGGCAGTACAACTTTGGCGGAGTCTCGACCGGCCGTCCCATCACGGAGCTGGGTTCTTAGGCCTCGATGAAGTCAATGAAGGCTATGCCCCTCGCTGTCTCTGTGGCAGCGGTGAGGGGCTTTTTACTTCAGATCTCCTGGAAGGTGACGGCCAGGGAGCTGATGTCAATGTTTCCGGCCTTTACCTGCAGCACCTGGTTCGGCTGGACCGCGGCCTTTGGTGTCAGCAGGGTCTCTCTGGCAAGGCTTGGGATGAGACAGTATGCCTGCCTTCCTCGTAGCTCCACCACCACCGCCTCCCCGCTCCAGTCCGGGTGGAGGCTCAGGTAGACCAGAACCCAGTGGAGGTTGCTGTTGCGCTCGGCACGGACTGCGGCGCTGGCGGAGGCATCCCCGGCGGAAATCCTCTCCAGCACCCTGTCCTTGTCCAGCAGGGGCCGCCCGTCGATAAAGGCCCGCAGCTGCTGGTGGGCCACCAGGTCGCCGTAGCGCCGCAGGGGGCTGGTAACCTGGCTGTACATCCCAAGGCCCAGGCCGGCGTGCTGCATGGGTGTGACACCCACACTGCGGCTCCTCATGCAGCGGCGCAGCCTGTACTGTCCTGCCAAGCCGGGCGGCACCTCGGCAGGCAGGTCGGGCCGCTCCTGGCTCACGAAGGGAAAGGGTATGCCGTTCCTAAAGGCGAACTTTGCCGCCGCCTCGCCTGCCAGCAGCATGAACTCTCGCACCAGGTCGGCCGACTCGTGGTAAACTGAGGGGACAATCTCCACCTGCTCCCCGCTGACTGAGATGTGGACCTCCGGCAGGGTGATGGACACCGCGCCGTTGTGGAGTCGCCGCTCCTCGTTTCGCCGTGCAATCAGAAAGAGCGGGGCAAACTCCGGCCCGTCCTTTTCCTGGTCGGCCTGCTGGTAGGTGTAGCGCTTTACTTGCACCAGGGTTTTCAGCACCTGGCAGTTGGCGATGGCCCCCTTCTCGTCCAGTTGGATTTTAAAGGAGAGGGCTCGGGACACCCCGCCTTTTGACTC
>CALEFI010000093.1 GCA_937876905.1 uncultured Treponema sp. | reverse complement strand
GTTTATCATCTCGTTCTTTACGTCGGAGATGGAGCCGAGCACGGTGGAGACGGCCCCGTTGGAGGTCTCCACCTTTTCTGCCAGCAGGTTCATGGAGGTGGTGCAGGTTTCCACGCCATCGCATACAATCCTGATGACCTCGCTGTCCTTGGTGATGAAGGAGTTGATGTCATTGGCCAGGAGGCCGAACTCGTCTCTGGACTGGACACGCACATGGGCCTTGTCGAAGTTGCTCTGGGAAACCTGGTTCATGGCGTAGCTGATGGCCTGGATGCGCTTGCCCACCGACCGCATCAGCAGATAGAAGTCCATGAGCCCCAAGACCATGCTGCATATCCCCAGCGGAATGAGCTTAGACAGGCTGAACTGTACTCCTCCGGGGCTGTTGAAATTCACCAGCGGGGCACAGAGGATGAGGACACCACCTGTACAGACAAAGAAGCCCACGAGGGAACTGCGCAGCACCAGCGACATGGATGTGTCCTTCTGGGTGAGGGGAAGGTGGTCGAGGGAGTCCTCGAATATCTGGATGAATCTGATGTAGCTGGCCAGGGACATAAAGCAGCATGCGCCAAAGGACTGCATGAAGATTACGGAAGGCTTTACCCCCTCAACAAATAAAGCCGCCACAAAGGGCATGAAAGACATGAGTATGGGGCAATAGATGGAAAGCTTGGCAAACAGGAGCACCGCCCTGTTTGCCCTCCGGCATGACTCCTCCGAGCCGTCGTAGGCCGCAATCGACTTGCCGACATAGCCGCAGAGGAGGGTCGGGGTGGCGACGGTCAGAGCCGCAGAAATGAGAAAAAATGGGTTCAGGAAGAAGGCCCCTGACACATCCTTGCCGATAGTACCAGTGAGGAGAATCTCAAAGACAAGGAATCCTATCGGGGCAATGTAGATAAGATAATTGAAGACAATCGCACTGAGGGGAATTCTATACTTACTTTCCATACAAGAACTAATACCTTTTACTTTGAAGTGTGCTTGATTATACATTTTTTTTCGTTTTTGGGCAATAAGATACCAGGGGATTATACAAACTGGCAAAAAGGAACGGCAGGGAAACCTGTTGCGCCTCCCGCTTGTCTCCTCCGGCAGGCTGGGTTTGGGCGGGGGAGGTTCGGTTTTGTCCTGAGCTTCCTGTGCGACAGGTGGCTGGAAACCCTTTTTGTGGGAAATTGGATTTTACTGCTTGCCTTACGGTCAATTGGAATAATTTCAGTTTGACAATCAAGGCGACTTATGGTAACTTGTATCCTAATCAATTCTATACTTAAGTAAGGAGTTAGACATGAGCAACATCATTTTGTACGTTGCGCTCCCTGCTGTAGGAATTGTTCTTGGATGGACCATTCGCTGGTTGTATGCCAGATTTCAACTCTCTGCGTCCGAACAAAGGGCGGAACGCATTAAGCAGGATGCGATAAAAGAAGCAGAAGCACAGAAGAAGGAAATTCTATTAGAGGCAAAGGACCAACTCATTCGGGAACAAAAGCAGCAGGATCGCGAGCATCGTGAGCGGAGGGCGAACCTGGACAAGATTGAGCAGAAGCTTGAGCGCCGCGAGGAAACCCTGGACAGGCGCAAGGTGGACTTGGACAGGTTCGAGCAGGGCTTTGTCCAACGGGAGCAGAAGATTTCCCAGCGGGAAAGCGAGCTCGCCGGGGAGGAGGAGCGCTACCGGCAGGAACTGGAGCGGATTTCAGGACTGACGGCGCAGGAGGCCAAAAACCTCATCATCCAGAACCTGGAGAACGAGGCCCGCCACGACGCCCAAGCCCTCATCAACAAGATTGAGCAGGATGCCCAGCTTTCAGCCGAAAAGCGGGCGAGGGACATCTTGGTTTCCACCATCCAGCGGCTTGCCACGGAGACCACCAGCGAGGTCACGGTCTCTACGGTCTCCCTGCCCAGCGACGAGATGAAGGGGCGGATTATTGGCCGGGAGGGGCGCAATATCCGTGCCCTGGAAACGCTAACTGGTGTGGACATCATCATAGACGACACGCCGGAGGCCGTGGTCATCTCTTGCTTTGACCCCGTCCGCAAGGAGATTGCAAAGGTGGCCTTGGAGCGCCTCATCACCGATGGACGGATTCATCCCGCCCGCATTGAAGAGGTGGTGCAAAAGGTAACCAAGGAGATTCAGCAGAAGATTTACGAGGAGGGCGAAAAGGTTCTCTTTGACTTGGGCATCCACAACATGAGCCAGAACGGAATCCGGGCCTTGGGCCGCCTGTATTTCCGCACTAGCTACGGCCAGAACGTGCTATACCACTCCAAGGAGGTGGCTCTGATTGCAGGTATGCTGGCCAGTGAGCTGGGCGTGAACCAGGAGCTTGCAAAGCGCGGCGCCCTCCTCCACGACATTGGCAAGGGAGCGGAAAGCGACTCCGACCAGAACCATGCCGAAATCGGGATGGACATGGCCCGCAAGATGGGGGAGCATCCCATTGTGGTGAACGCCGTCGGATCCCACCACAATGACATCGAGCAGAACAGCGTCGAGTCTGTCTTGGTGCAGATTGCTGATGCCATTTCTGCAGCCCGTCCCGGAGCCCGTCGTGAGACAGTGGACAATTACGTCAAGCGGCTGGAGAATCTTGAGGCTATTGCGGAGCAGTTCAACGGCGTACAGAAGGCCTATGCCATTCAGGCGGGTCGCGAGCTGCGCATTCTGGTCAACAATGAGAAGATCCCCGACAGCGAGGTAAAGGAGTTGGCCCGGAACATCGCCAAGCAGATTGAGACCGATGTCAACTACCCCGGACGGATAAAGATTACTATGATTCGGGAAACCCGCATCGTGGACTATGCACGATAAAAGAAAAACCTAGGCAAGCGCCTAGGTTTTTCTTTGTCATCGATACAAGAGCTTGAAGTAGATTGAGAGGATGTGGTCAGAAAAGCCGCCCCTGGGGACATGTCGCCAGCTGCCGCCGATGATGGGGGCCAGGCCGTTGCCTCCTGACTTGAAGTCGTATTCCAACAGAAAGCGGAATCCGTTGCCCCAGCTGGTGGACAGGGTCTTGTCCACCAGCTCCATGTCTATAAAGTCGGTTCGCCGGCCCAAATTGTAGTCAACGCCAAGCCGCAGGCCACCCAGTCCCGGATAGACCCGCAGGCCGGTGTAAAAATTGTAGTCCAAGGAATTGTAATGCTGACCATCCTTGAACGTAAAGTCAGTCAGCAGGATGGAACCGAGGGCCACTCGGATTGCAGGATGCAGCACGAACTCAGCGGTGGCATCCATCTCCAGGATTACACGATGAAAATCACTCACAATGGTACGGGCAGCCTCATCACCAGTCACCACCGCCGCCGTGCCAAGGGAGCCTCCGTAAGCCAGCCAGTCTAGTGACCATGCGGTGCCTGCAATCAATAGAAACAAAATTCCAAGCAAAGTCCTTTTGCCTGTCGTCATCAAAAAAACTCCTTGTGTTCCAAGTTTTTCTGTCATCCTGACATGATACACAAAGCGGGCCGTATTCGCAACAACGTCGCAGGGGGTTGTGTGCAGGCTGCATTTTCACACCACTATTCAATCCCTGCGGCAGTCTTTCCCTTGACTATACCGCAAGAGTTTGATTATAGTAAATAAATTGCAGGTAATTTCATTTTGTCCCCTCGGACAGGGAAATGCTAAAAGGAGATGACAATGAGAGTGATGAAGTGTGTGGCGGCCGGATTGGTGGCCTTAGCATGTGCAGGCATGATTTTTGCGGGCGGATCAAAGGACCGTGGCTACAAGATTGGTGTTGTCCAGCTGGTGGAGCACGCCGCCCTGGATGCTTCCTACCAAGGATTTGTTGACGGTCTTGCGGAGGCTGGTCTGGTGGACGGACAGAACATCAAGATTGACTACCAGAATGCCCAGGGTGAGCAGGCAAACTGCGTCACCATCGCCCAGAAGCTGGTGAACGACCGTTCCGACTTGATTCTGGCCATTGCGACACCTGCTGCCCAGGCTGTGGCAAACCTGACCCGCAACATCCCCATTCTGGTGACTGCCGTAACTGACCCCGCCTCTGCCAAGCTGGTGAATTCCAACGAGCTGCCCGGCACGAACGTTACCGGAACCTCCGACCTGACTCCCGTTGAGGCACAAATCAAGTTGGCAAGGCAGCTGATTCCCAACTTGCAGACCATCGGCTTCCTGTATTGCTCCAGTGAGCAAAACTCCAAATTCCAGATTGACATTGCCAAGAAGGTCTGTGACCAGCTGGGAATTCAGTATGTGGAGGCCACTGTCTCCAACTCCAATGAAATTCAGCAGGTGACACAGAGCTTGGTGGGTAAGGTTGATGCTATCTATGCCCCCACCGACAATATGATTGCCGCTGGCATGGCAACCGTTGATCTGGTGGCCAAGCCCGCAAAGCTTCCCGTCTTCTGTGGCGAGCAGGGTATGACCGAGCTGGGTGGCCTTGCCACCTACGGCATCAACTACTATGAGCTGGGCAAGCAGACTGCTAAGCAGGCGGTGGCCATCCTGAAGGAGGGAAAGAAGCCTGCCGACATGCCCATCGAGTATCTGGCCAACGGCGACCTCTATGTGAACATGGACAATGCCCAGGCGCTGGGAATTACCATTCCCGAAGATTTGGCCGCACAGCTGCAGTAGTCCATCTTGACAGGAGCCTGTCTTGTCAGATGGAATCAAAGCCCAAGCCGAATCTGAGGCTTGGGCCTTTTTATTTTCTTGCCTCCATGCCAATGACATTACCGCCAAAATCTGATAGAATGCCAGCCATTGCCAACTTCTTGCAAGCTGCACACAGAAGGCAAACATATATCAATAAGGAAGAAAGCATGGGTATCTTACTAGCCATACAGGGTGCTGCCTCCCAGGGTGTCCTGTGGGGAATCATGGCCTTGGGACTGTACATCACCTTCAAGGTGCTGGATTTTGCGGACTTGACTGTTGACGGAAGCTTTGCCTTGGGTGGGGCTGTCTCGGCAGTGCTTCTAGTCAACGGCTGGAATCCTCTCCTCTCCCTCCTGATTGCCTTTTTAGCCGGAGGACTCTCCGGCATTGTTACCGGCTTGCTCCACACCAAGCTGGAGATTCCCGGCATCCTTGCTGGCATCCTCACCATGATTGCGCTGTATTCTATCAATATACGAGTCATGGGGCAGGCCAACACGCCGCTTCTGGGCGTGGACACTCTTATGTCCCAGCTGGAGGTCGCCTTCGGCATTGACCGCACCCTCAGTTCCCTTATCAGTGGGCTAGTGTTCTCCGCTGTCATCATCCTGATTCTGTATTGGTTTTTCGGCACGGAGCTGGGCAGCGTCATCCGGGCCACAGGAAACAACGAGCGGATGGTTCGTGCCCAGGGGGTGAACACAGATAATATGAAGATTATTGGACTGATGATTTCAAACGCCCTGGTGGCCCTCTCCGGTGCCATGGTTGCCCAGAGCCAGGGCTACGGCGACGTGGGAATGGGGACGGGAACCATTGTCATCGGTCTGGCCTCCATCATCATCGGTGAGGTTATTTTTGGCAGGCGGTTCTCCTTCTGGTACCACCTCATGTCCGTTGTGATGGGCTCCATCATCTACCGCATCATCATCGCAGTGGTCTTGCAGCTGGGCTTGAAGTCCACCGACTTGAAGCTGCTGACCGCAATCATCGTGGCATTGGCACTGGCCCTGCCCGTATTGAAGAAGAAGTTCAAGAAAACAAAGGCTGTACCTCAGCCCCAGGGAGGCCAGACATGCTGACATTGACCCATGTATCAAAGACCTTCAATCCGGGAACCATCACCGAAAAGAAGGCGTTGAAGGACATCAGTCTGGAGCTGAAGGAGGGGGACTTTGTTTCCGTCATCGGTGGCAACGGGGCGGGAAAGTCAACCCTGCTGAACCTGATTGCCGGTGTCCATATCCCGGATAGTGGCTCCATCCTGCTGGACAACATCGATGTCACCACCTGGAAGGAGCACAACCGGGCCAGGTTCCTGGGCCGAGTGTTTCAGGACCCCATGATGGGAACTGCCGCCAACATGAGCATTGCGGAGAACCTGGCCCTGGCCTACCGCCGTGGCAAAAAGCGTGGCCTAAAGTGGGGAGTAACCCACAGTGAAACAAAGATTTACAAGGATCTGCTGGCCCACCTTGACCTAGGCTTGGAAAACCGCATGGACTCCAAGGTGGGACTCCTTTCCGGCGGACAGCGGCAGGCCCTGACCCTGCTGATGGCCACCCTCCAGAAGCCCCGCCTACTGCTGCTGGACGAGCACACCGCCGCCTTGGATCCCAAGACCGCCACCAAGGTGCTGGAGCTGACGGACGAAATTATCGGCCGGGACAAGCTCACCGCCTTCATGGTGACCCACAACATGAGGAACGCCATCCACTACGGCAACCGCCTCATCATGATGCTGGAGGGAAACATTGTCTACGACGTGTCTGGGGAGGAGAAGAAGAACCTTCAAGTCTCCGACCTGCTGGAGAAATTCCACACCGTCAGCGGAGACGACCTTGCCAACGACAGAATGTTGTTAAGCTAAGATTGAAAAGGGAGAAGCAGGGGCTTCTCCCTTTTTTTATGAAGACTAGACTTAACAGTTTTGTAGAGGATTCCAGCAGGGCCTACTGACACCTTCACCACTTTTACATTCAGGGCACCCATGCTATACTGCTTCCATGACACAGACAGAACAACAGCGGGCCGCAAAGAGGTTCAGCCAAGATTGGCAGGGCAAAGGATACGAAAAGGGAGAGAGCCAGAAGTTTTGGCTGGATCTCCTTTGCAACGTCTACGGAGTGCAGGACTTCGCCAATTTTGTTTACTTTGAGAATCAAATAAAAGAGCAGTTCACCGATAAAACCATTACAAACTTCATAGACATATACATTCCCTCCACCAAGGTGATGATAGAGCAAAAAAGCCAGGACAAAGACTTGCGTTCCCCCATCAAGCAATCTGACGGCTCACTCCTGAATCCCTTCCAGCAGGCACGGAAATATATTGCAGGACTGCCCCTGTCACAACATCCCCGCTGGGTAGTCACCTGTAACTTCAAGTCATTTCTGGTGTACGACATGGAAAATCCCAATGGGGAGCCAGAAGAAATCCTCTTGGAAAATCTTGAGAAGGAATACTATCGGCTTTCTTTTTTAACTGACCCAGGCAATGTTCATCTCAAAAAGGAGCTTGAAATCTCCAAGAAGGCAGGAGACATTATTGGAGAAATCTATGATGCCATCCTGAATCAATACAAAGATGCAGACAATCCCAGTCCTGCCACCCTCAAAAGCCTCAATATGCTCTGTGTGCGCATTGTGTTCTGCCTGTATGCCGAGGATGCAGAAATATTTGGGCACAAATCCATGTTTGGAGACTACCTCAAACAGCAGGAAGCCAAAAATCTGCGGCGAGCCTTGCTGGACCTGTTTCTGGTTCTGGACCAAAAAGAGGATGAGCGGGATGAATACCTGGAAGAAGGCCTTGCTGCCTTTCCCTACGTGAACGGCGGACTTTTTACCGAGGCGGACAGGACCATCCCCCAGCTGACCGAAGAAATCAAGGAGCTTTTGGTACGCCACGCCTCCAGCGAGTTTGACTGGAGCGAAATTAGCCCCACCATCTTCGGCGCAATCTTTGAGTCCACCCTGAACCCGGAGACCAGACGCTCCGGCGGAATGCACTACACCAGCATCGAGAACATCCACAAGGTCATAGACCCGCTGTTTATGGACGAGCTATGGAAGGAGTTTGAGGAGCTGACACAAATCAAAACAACCACCACCCGCATAAGCAAAATCAAGGAGTTCCACAAAAGGCTTGGCACCCTCAAATTCCTTGACCCCGCCTGTGGCTCAGGAAACTTTTTGACAGAAACCTATCTCAGCCTCCGCAGGTTGGGAAATGAATGCATCAAGGCAGAGCTGAACATAGGAGAGGGAGAGCTTCCCCTTGCCTACAATGACGATGATTTGATCCAGGTGTCCATCCAGCAGTTCTACGGCATAGAAATAAATGATTTTGCCGCAGTTGTGGCAAAAACCGCCCTGTGGATTGCAGAAAGCCAGATGCTGAAGGAAACCGCAAAGATCCTCGACAAGGACCTCAATTTTTTGCCCCTGAAATCCTATGCCAACATCGTAGAGGGAAACGCCCTGCGCATTGATTGGGAAAGCCTTGTTCCGAAGAACGAGCTGCATTACATTTTGGGAAATCCTCCCTTTGTGGGAGCACGCTTAATGAGTAGGGACCAAAAAGACGATGTGCTCGATGTGTTTGGTGCAAAATGGAAAAATGCGGGTAATCTTGACTATGTTTCTTGTTGGTATAAAAAAGCTGCCGATTTGATGAAAGGCACTCATATCCGTACCGCACTGGTTTCAACAAATTCCGTTTCGCAAGGCGAAAGTGTTGCAATCCTTTGGAAACCGCTTTTTGAAGATGGCCTTCACATTGATTTTGCTCACCGCACGTTCCGCTGGGACAGTGAAGCAAGCATCAAGGCACACGTTCATTGCGTTATTATTGGTTTCAGCGTTGCGCCTTCTACCAAGGCAAAAATTATTTATACTGGGGATAGACCGTTGGTCGTTGACAAGATTAATGCTTATTTGGTAGATGCAGATAATGTTTTCATTGAGAGCCGCACAAATCCTCTTTGCGACATTCCGAAAATCGGCATAGGCAACAAGCCTATAGATGGCGGATTCTACCTCTTTACTGAAGAAGAGAAGGACGAATTTATAAAAATAGAACCTCAAGCGGAAAAGTGGTTTAGACCTTGGATTGGTTCTCACGAATTTATCAATAGATATTTTAGATACTGCTTGTGGCTTGGAGAATGTCCTCCCAATGAATTGCGGAAGATGCCCGAATGTCTAAAAAGAGTAGAGTCTGTCAGAAATTTTAGGCTTTCAAGTTCGAGTGCAGGCACAGTAAAACTTGCCGACACACCAACCCGATTCCACGTTGAAAATATGCCCAAAGGAAACTATATTATTGTTCCAAAGGTATCATCTGAAAAACGCAAATATATACCTATTGGTTTTCTGACACCCGATATTTTGGCAAGTGATTTGGTATTTTTGATAACAAATGCAACATTGTATCACTTTGGTATATTAACTTCTAATGTGCACATGGCTTGGGTGCGTGCGGTATGTGGTCGCTTAAAGAGTGATTATCGTTATTCCAAAGATATTGTTTACAATAACTTCCCCTGGCCTACCCCTACCGACGAGCAGAAAAAGAAAATTGAGGAAACAGCACAGGCAATTCTGGACGCACGGGCAAAATATCCAGAGACAAGCCTTGCTGACCTGTATGACGAACTGACCATGCCGCCGGAACTCCGCAAGGCCCATCAAGCCAACGACAAAGCAGTGATGCAAGCCTACGGATTCAGCATCAAAATGACAGAATCAGAGTGCGTGGCGGAGCTGTTCAAGCTGTATGAGAAGTTGGCGGAGGGGAAGTGATGTACACACCGCCGTTTACGATTACATCCAAAATCATTACGCTGGTTGCAGATATTTCAGCACAGATTGAACGCTATGCAATCCGCCTTGAAATGGAAGATGCCCTTCATCTTCGAAAAACCAATCGTATCAAAACAATTCATTCTTCCCTTGCAATCGAAGGTAATAAACTGACTGAATCTCAAGTTAGCGACATTATTGACGGAAAGCATGTTGTTGCTCCTCCCCGTGACATTCAGGAAGTCAAAAACGCAATTGCAGCTTATGACATGATAAGTTCACTTAATCCCTTTGACTATAAAGATTTGCTCAAGGCCCACGGTGCTATGATGAATGCACTTGTAGACAATGCAGGAAAATTCCGTTCTGGCGGGGTAGGAGTGTTTGAAGGAAGCCAGTGTATTCATCTTGCTCCACCTGCAGAGCGTGTACAGTTTTTGATTTCTGATTTGTTTGAATGGCTTCAAGCGGCGGACGACCATCTGTTAATAAAATCCTGTGTGTTCCACTATGAGTTTGAGTTTATTCATCCTTTTGAAGACGGTAACGGCAGAATAGGACGGCTCTGGCAGTCGCTTATTTTGGGAAAACTTCATCCGCTTTTTTTGCAGCTTCCGGTGGAAAATATCGTGTATGCTCACCAGCAAGATTATTACAACGCAATCAATAAAAGCACAGAAGACGCTCAGTGTAGTTCGTTTATAGAGTTCATGCTGGAAAAAATCCTTGAAACGCTCAAAAGCCATCAGGGAAGCGAACTTTCAAAAACCGATACTTCTTTGACAGAACGGCAACAGAAGATACTCCAACTTCTGAACGAAAATGTCGCATTAAATGTCGCAACAAATGTCGCATTAAATTCAAATGATTTGGCAGAAAAACTTGGCGTAAGCCGCAAGACTATAGAACGCGACATGACAGTTTTGCAGGAAAAAGGTCTAGTTCAACGAGTCGGCAGCAATAAGACTGGGCACTGGGAGCTTGTGAAGAAAGATGTGCGGTAATGGCGGCCTACGGATTCAGCATCAAAATGACAGAATCAGAGTGTGTGGCACAGTTGTTCAAGCTGTATGAGAAATTGGCGGGAGAAAGGATTTAGGACACGCTCCTCAGCACCAACGCCGCCCACAAAAACAAAGCGAAAACCTGTGTTCTTTTTCAGAGATTCCGTTTCCCGCAACGCAGCTTCCAAGAGGGTGCAGAAGCTAGGCAAAAATAAGGAGGAATGTACGTGGCAAAGCAAAATGCGATTAAACTTTTTGAAGACAAATTGGTTCGTTCCATTTGGGATGAAGAACAAGAAGAATGGTATTTTTCAGTTGTTGATGTAGTAGAAATCCTTACCGACAGCAAGGATCCCAAACAATATATCAAAAAAATGCGTTCTAGGGATGAAGAGTTGAATTCCAACTGGGGTACAATTTGTACCCCCATTCGAATGCTGGGGAAGGATGGGAAAAGCAGGGAAATACAAGCAAGTACAGTGCGAGGGCTTTTTAGAATAATACAGGCAATTCCATCAAAAAAGGCTGAGCCATTTAAGCAGTGGCTTGCAAAAGTTGGGGCGGAGCGTCTAGACCAAATTCAAGACCCTGAACTTTCCGTACACCAAGCCTTGCAAGACTATAAGAAACTAGGATATTCAGATAATTGGATAAATCAGCGACTTAAATCTATTGAAATTCGAAAAGATTTGACTGACCAATGGCAAGAACACAATATAAACGATGGCATTCAATTTGCAGTATTGACAGACATCATTTATCAGACGTGGGCCGGTAAAACGGCAAGGGAATATAAGCAATTCAAAGGATTGAAAAAGGAAAATTTAAGGGATAATATGACAAATGAGGAGCTGGTTCTCAATATGCTTGCAGAGCTTTCTACAACAAGCATCACAAAGGCAAAGAATCCACAAAATTTGACAGAGAATGCTCAATGTGCGTTGGAAGGTGGGGCAGTTGCTGCTGTTGCCCGAAAGGAATTGGAAGACAAAACGGGGAGAACTGTCGTTAGTCCATTGAACGCAAGGAATTTCTTTGAACTGCAAGATTCTACAAAACAAGAATATGGTCACGGAAAAGAAGAAGACTGAATGGCAATGGTTAATACAGCCGTGATGAAATCGAGTGTGTGGCACAGTTGTTCAAGCTGTACGAGAAGTTAGCGGGAGAAAGGATTTAGGACTCGCTCCTCAATACCAACGCCACCCACAAAAACCTGTGGCAATAGCATTTGACGAAAGGATGTGCTTGTGCTATAGTAAAAAAAGAGGAAACGCCCAAGTTCCTTTGGTCGTCTCCACGCTTTGACGAAAAGTCGCCACGAGTGGGTCAAACTATGTGGCGGCTATTTTTTTACTCTTTGTCTTTACCCTTAAGGTAGGAAAGAGCTACGAAAACAGTGTTAATCATGGTGGCAACACAAGTCGCCAATCCAATGACCAATTCAGCTGTCATTCGCACGCCTCCTTCAATCTCGTTTCCAACTTTCGTTGGTAGAGTTCGGGAGACTAACCGCCTGAACTCAGGCATTTCCAATGAAGAAAGTATATCCCATCACTTGCACAATGTAAATATTGAT
>CALEFI010000092.1 GCA_937876905.1 uncultured Treponema sp. | reverse complement strand
CGTGATGGTGGCGTTGGTGGCCACCGTGGTCCTGCCGCTGGAGTCCCGCTGGCCGACATCACCCAGGTTGGAGTCTGCCGCGGCCACGCTCACCGTGGCCGTCCAGTACTCAAGGTAGCCCTTCATGTCCCCGTTGAAGGTGAGGTCCTTGCACCCGCCAAGAGCCAGGGCAACCAAAATCAGGACGGACAGGACCAAGCCCACAACCGCCTTCCATCTGCAACTTTTCATACTACCCTCCACGCTAGCCCATGGTCGGATGGGGGGAGGGATATTATCAAAACTTAAATAAAATACCCAATCCCCATTATTTCATTATCGTACTATATTGGAGCTTTCTTGACTAGGCTTTAGGGCATAAAAAAGCCGATTCGGGGAAACCCCGGAACCGGCTACAGGAGAGGCTCAGAAAGTCAGCCTACTTTGAGATGACACGAGCCATCTCCAGCACCTTGTTGGAGTAGCCCCACTCGTTGTCATACCAGGAGCAGACCTTCACAAAGGTTCCGTCCAGCTGGATACCAGCCTTTGCGTCAAAGATGGATGTGCGGGAATCGTGGCGGAAGTCTGTGGAGACGACGGCATCCTCAGTGTAGCCCAAGATTCCCTTCAGCTCGCCCTCGGCAGCCTTCTTCATGGCGGCACAGATGTCATCATAGCTGCACTCCTTGTTCAATTCTACTGTCAGGTCAACGAAGGAAACATCAGAAGTAGGAACACGAACAGACATACCGGTGAGCTTTCCGTTCAGCTCAGGAAGAACCTTTCCTACAGCCTTGGCAGCACCAGTTGAAGAGGGAATCATGTTCTCCAGGATTCCACGTCCACCGCGCCAGTCCTTCTTGGAGGGTCCGTCCACAGTCTTCTGGGTGGCAGTTGCAGCGTGGATGGTTGTCATCAGGCCACGCTTGATTCCGAAGGTATCATTGAGAACCTTGGAGATGGGAGCCAGACAGTTGGTGGTGCAGGAGGCGTTGGAGATGATGTCCTGGCCAGCATAGGTGGTGTGGTTCACGCCGTATACGAACATGGGAGTTGCATCCTTGGAGGGAGCGGACATGATGACCTTCTTGGCTCCGGCGGTGATGTGCTTGCGGGCCTTCTCGTCCTCCAGGAACAGGCCGGTGGACTCCACCACAACCTCAGCCCCCACCTCATTCCACTTCAGGTTGGCGGGATCCATCTCGGAGGTGAGGCGAATCTTGTTGCCGTTCACCACCAGGGTGTTGCCCTCAATCTTGATGTCGCCCTTGAACTGACCGTGCACGGAGTCATACTTGAGCATATAGGCAAGATAATCGGGATCCAAAAGGTCATTGATACCCACAATCTGAATGTCATTCGCAAAGTTTTCCACAGCGGCACGGAACACCATCCGTCCGATACGACCAAAACCGTTAATACCTACTTTAACCATACCAAGAATCTCCTAATCAATAAAAGTTGTAGAATTATAAGCCTTTTGAGCATTTTGTGTCAACGGAAAGGCACGGAGCCAAACCAGCCGCCCCGCAAGACAAGCATAATGCATTGTCCTGCCACATTCAAAGAGATTGCCATCCTGTCCAAGCACTACTGGCCCAACATCCAAGTGCTGACAACCTGGAAGTGCGGCAACACAAAGGTCTACAAGGTGAACGGCATCATCTCCCTCACCGGCGAGAAACTCCACGAGCGGCAGTTCATCGAGGCTGTGCACCAGGCGGAAAAGGAGACCGGCATGACCACCCGCTTCTTCGTGGGCTTTGCCGACTTGGAAAACTCCAACTACCGCTGGTACTACGAGTTTGCCGACCAGTCCATTGACCAGGCAAGGGCCGAAGAATTCTCTCAGGTTGTGGACAAGAAGCTGAAGGCCCTCAACTGCGAGTACGAGGCAAAGCGGGACTCCTTCCGGGTAAAGGACCCGGCAACCTTCCTGCTGCAGCCCGAATCCTTCGAGACCTTCAAGGCCCGCAGCATCGAGCGTGGAGCACGTGACGGCCAGTTCAAGATGAACCTTTTGATGCAGGACGAGAAGCGTCATGCCATGTTCAAGGAGCTCATCAAAAAATAAGATTGCCAGAACCGGCCAGCAGCACCCTGGCTGGTTCCTTTTTGACGGGGCCTGTCCTCGTCTCTATCCTGTTCTCACAAGGGAGTTTTACCGACAATGCTTTCTGACATCAAGGCTGTCATCTTCGACCTAGACGGCACCCTCTACAACTTCAAGTGGCTTCCCCTCAGACTGATGTGGTCCCTCCCTACCGACGTACTCAGAATCAAGGCCGACCGTGAGGTCCGAAAAAAGCTGAAGGGCTGCGACTTTGCCACACCGGAAGCCTATCTTGCAGAATACGGACGGCTCATGGCAGAAAAAACCGACTTCAAAAGCCAGGATGCCCTCAACTGGTATGCGAACCGCTACATGGGAACCATGTGCTTTCTCCTCAAGCGCTACTATTCCCAGCGTCCACAGCTAGAAGAGGTTTTTACTCATCTGCAGCAAAAGGGAATCAAGATTGCCGTCTTTTCCGATTACCCCAGAGTCCACCAGCGCATCAGGGCACTGGACTTTTCTGACGAGACCATGACTACCATCAGCGGCATCTTTTCGGCCCAGGACTTTGGCAGCCAAAAGCCTGCTCCCCGTCCCTTCCTGGAGATTGCCTCCCAGCTTGGGGTAAAGCCGGAGCAGTGCCTGGTAGTGGGAGACCGGGACGACACCGACGGAGACGGAGCTAGGGAAACCGGCATGGAGTTCATCCAGATTGAGACCCACAAGACAAAAATCATCGAGGCACACCACCCCGTCTGGAGCTGGGAGGACTTTGCGAAATGGGTTCTGGAGGGCATGGAGCCGCTGGAGGATTGAAGGAGAAGCCCATGACGTCAGAATCATCGACTATCACTGAGGAGAGGCTGGACAATGTTCATCCGGGGGAAATTCTGTTGGAGGAATTTCTTAAACCCATGCAGCTCTCCGCCTATCGGCTGGCAAAGGAAACTGGAATTCCTGCTACACGCATATCACAGATAATCCATAGCCGGCGTTCCATCACCGCAGACACAGCACTCCGATTTTCCCGCTTTTTTGGAACAAGCCCAGAATTTTGGCTTGGGCTGCAAAATGCCTATGACATTGAGGAAGTGGAACGAGCAAAGGCAAGCGAACTGGACTCCATAGCCCTTTATCAATACGCCTAGGACAGGAATGCCCAAACCACCATCTCCCACCCTCCATCTAATCCCCTGCTGCAGGCCAGCAGTTTTTCTTGATTCCCGCCATTGAGCACATCTGCTTGTGCGCCTCATCCCGTAGCCAATCAGTTGCCTCCTTGCGGGAAAGCTCTGGCGGAGGAACCAGCGGTTCTCCGATGTGGATGGTAATCAGATGCTTGGTGCCAATGAGCTTTTGGAACCCCGTGGCCTCCCGGTAGCTGATGACCAGGGGCAGGACGGGAATCTGGTAGCGGATGGCCATGGTAAAAGCGCCCTTCTTGAAGGGGCGAATGGGCTGGTAGAAGTCCCAGCGGCAGGACTCTGGAAACATCGGAACAAAGCCTTGTTCTTCCTGATGTTTTCCCGCCCCTCAATCTTGAGGCCGTAGCAGAGCTTCTGGAGGGGAAACACCAGCACGAAGATTCCAAGATAAACTAAAAAATGGCGTAAACGGGCAGGGAAGGGCTTGTCCAGATACGGATAATTTTCATCCAAGACGACGGTTCTCACCTTTTTCGGGAACAGAATCGGCTGGTCGGGATTCTTTGGGTAGCTGATTCCCGTAGCAGGAACATAGACACCAGGTACATTCTCGTGGCTTGCCATGGAAGTATTCTACCATAAATGGCCGCCCTGCTCAAAACTATTTGATGGTGGGAAGAATCTCCAGCACCGCCACATTTCCGGGATAGATTTCCAGGGCCTTGCCATACCAGTACCGGGCCTCCTCCTTCATGCCACGCTGGAGATACCCGTAGGCACGGGCAGACAGAGCGCTGTAGCGGTCGGACTTGTCCATGCGGAACTGGTCGGTGTCCAGCAGCAGGTCAAGGTTCCTCATGCCTTCATCGATGTCACAGAAGGGTTCCGGAGTGAAGATGTTCTGGGAATTCTCCAGATACTTGGCTGCTCCGTAGGCCGGGTCAAGCTTCAGGGCTTTTTTCGCCATTGATTTAATCTTTGGCCCCTGGATCATGGCATAGGTCTTGGGCTTGATGGAGCAGTTTTGGGAAACGGCATCGGCATAGACCACATAGGCCTCCACCAACTCAGTTTTTTTCAGAATCTTCTTGCAGCTGTCGATGGCACGGTCAAAACACTCCGAGGCCTCTTTGTTCATGCCAAGATAACGGAAGGCCCGGCCCAGCACGTAGTCGCAGCGTGCCACCAGCACCTCCCTTTCCCAGCCGAATCTGGCAGCCTCAATCTCCTGCACCACCGCCGCATACTCCGAACGGAACTGATCCGCCGTCTTTCCCTGGCTGTTCAGCATATTGTCCCTGAAAGCATAGTAGGACTCAGGATAGGACACGGAACCGGCGGCGGGAACCTGGGCGGCCGCCACTCCAGGCAGCACAGCAAGCAGGCAGAAAAACAAAAAGCTCATGGGGAAAAACTTGCCCTTCAAAAACATGGTCAACCTCAACACCAAGTATAACAGATTGCAGCGGCACAGGTGACTGCCCGTCCTGCCCTGCGGCGGCCACTAGCCCTTGTCTGGAGGGCCCGCCATCTTCTCCCGTCCCTTCGCCTCGCTGTTCACCAGCATGTCCAGCACAGTAAAGAACAGGATGACAATCATTGGGCCCAGAAGCAGGCCGTTGAGTCCAAAGACCTGGATTCCTCCCAGAATCGCAAAGAAGATGACCAGCGGATGCACATGAATCCTGTCCTTCAGGAACAGGGGTCGCAGGAAGTTGTCCAGAAAGCTCACGCACAGGCCGCACAGTATCAGGAAGAGGATGCCCTTGACGGCGGAATCGGTGATGAAAATCACCACCCCGATGGGAACCCACACGATGGCGGCCCCGAACAGCGGGATAAAGGAGGCGAACATCAGCACTACGGAAAAAAGCAGCGCCCCCTCCACGCCAAAAATCAGCATGATGACAAAGGCTGCCGCCCCCTGGTACAGGGCCACCAGGATGTAGCCGGAAAAGAGATGGCGGGTAATCTCCACGAACTTCCCCGTCAGCGTGGCCATGTACTTTGGGTCAATGGGAATCGCCCGGCCAATCAGGGAGGCAAGGTACTGCCCGTCCAAAAAGCAGAAGTACAGGGCAAAGATAACAAAGAGGATGGACACCACAAAATGCCCCGTGCCGCTGATGATGCTGGTTCCCACCGAAAGCAGGTTGGAGCTGTGCCGCTGGACGAACCCCAGCAGCTCCTCACGCAAATTCAGGCTGCGTAAGTCCGAAAAGCTAAGGCCCACCTTCTCTACCAGCCTGCCGAGGGTCTTGCCCACCTCCGAGTCCGTAAAGAAGTCGGGATTTGACTGGATAAACTTCCCCACCGCCTCCAAGAAGGCATTCAACTGCTGAATCAGCATGGAAATGATTCCCGCAATGGGCCCGATAATCACCACCAGGATTCCCACCGCAAAGAGGCCCGCCAGCCCATGCCGCTTGAACTCGTAGAGCCTTCTGCCAGGGTCAAGCCGCCTCACCAGCCGCTTGTGCAGTGGGTTGAACAGGACGTAGAGCAGCATCGTCCACAAAATCACCGTAAAGAAGGGAAAGAGCATACTGACGATGAGGGCAAACATCAGGACGAAAAGGGCAAAGATAAAGATGGTCTGGAGGGTTTTCTTATTATCCATGTTCTAAATATAGTGGAAAAAGCCCTTTCCGTAAATGGACAGCGACTTTTCCCTGTCGGGAAAACCTAGGGAGTCTGGCTGAGCCTATGCTCCCGCACTATGCTGTGACTCGCTCCAACTTTAGCTTCCCGGCGACGGCTCCCGCCGGACAAAATCCTTTCGCCCTATTCCATTTCCTGCGCCTTGGCAAGCGTCTTGCAACAGCCAACGCCCCCTCTGTCAAAGGACTTTGGACTGGCTCGGCATAGCCATTCCGATGAGGAAGGGGCTGCTCCAGCTTCCCTTGGACAAACCACAAATCTTGACACATGAACGGAATCGGGGTAGATTTGTGGACAATATCGACACAAGCATCACGAGGAGTTCCGTTTTATGGCAGACACATCATTAAGCGAGCGCTACCGGCATTATTTCGGCGAGCTGGCACGGCTGGCACAGGCGGCGGACAGGATTGACGACACCAACGTGTATCAGGAATGGAATCCCGGCACCCGGAAGATTATGAACTCCATGGTGGCGGAAAACCTGCTGCCTGGCTCAGGACTGGGGAACAGGGAGAATTTCATGGAATTCCTGGGCCAGCTGAAGGACGGTAAGCGTGGGCTCATCCTGATGGAGCATTACAGCAACATGGACCTGCCGGTGTTGTGCTACCTGCTGGAGCAAGATTCCGAGGAGGGCAGGGACTTGTCCAGCCGCATCGTCGCCATGGCGGGTATGAAGCTGAACGAGGAGAATCCCATCGTCAAGGCATGGGCGGAGGGATTTACCCGTATTGTCATCTACCCCAGCCGCAGTTTGGCTGCCTACACCGACCCGGAGGAGCGTGCCGCCGAGGAGTCTAAGAGCCGCAAGATAAACATGGCATCCATGCGGGCCATGGACGCGGCGAAGAAGCGGGGCCAGACAGTCCTGGTCTTTCCCAGCGGAACCCGCTACCGCCCCGGCAAGCCGGAGACAAAACGGGGCCTGCGTGAAATTGACTCCTACCTGCGGATGTTTGACGTGATGATTTTGATTTCCATCAATGGAAACTGCCTAAGAATCAATCCAGAAAGTCCCAACGACATGCTCTCCGACCTCGTGTGCAAGGATGTCATCCTGATGACCGCAAGTCCGGTGATTGAATGCAAGCCCTTCCGAAAGGAGGTGATTGCCAGCCTTGGTGAAAGGCCGGAGGAGCGGGGCATTGACCCGAAGCAGGCCACCGCCGACAAAATCATGGAGCTGCTGGAAGAGCAGCACGAGGCCATGGAGTCCGAATACCAGAGACGACTGGCGGCGGCAACCGAATAGCTTCCGCCAGGTGGCCAATTGAGGGGAAGCTAGCCCCGCACGAAATTCGCCCGGTATTCGGCATTGATTTGGGCAATCTCCTTTTCCCCGTCGATATAGGGCTGGTAGATATGGTCCACAATGCCGCCGCCGAGGTTGTCGCAGCCGTTGCAGAACTCGCATTCGGTGCCGCAGGCACTGAGGGACTGCTGCACGATACGGATTCGTTCTTCCTTGGTAGTGTCCTTAATCAAGATTGACTTCATCATTTTCTCCTACAAAATTATAATTAAAATCCTAAATCCTCTCCAATCAGTACGACTTCATAGGCGCAGGAGTCGGGCTTTGTCCACAGGACGGAAAGTCCGGCGCAAATCCGCTCTGGGCT
>CALEFI010000091.1 GCA_937876905.1 uncultured Treponema sp. | reverse complement strand
GCTCGGCCTCCTTGCGGGCCGCCTCCTCGGCAATCCGGCGCTCCTCCTCCGCCTTTGCCGCCGCTAGACGCTCCTGCTCCGCCTGGACCCTCGCCTCCTCGGCTGCCTTCTCCGCCGCCACACGCTCGGCCTCCTTGCGGGCCGCCTCCTCGGCAATCCGGCGCTCCTCCTCCGCCTTCGCCGCCGCTAGACGCTCCTGCTCCGCCTGGAGGCGGGCTGCCTCCTCCTTGATACGCTGCTCCTCTTGGGCGAGGCGCTCCTTTTCCGCCTGATCCTCCTTCAGAATCCTGATGATGGCCTCCACCTCCTCTCGCTGGCTGCTGTGCGGAGCCAGCACCAGATACCGCTCGTAGTCCTCCAGAGCCTCCTGCAGCTTGTCCTGGGAGATGCGGGTGTTCGCCCTGTTCAGCACGGGGGAGGCAAAGGCCGGATCCTGGATGGAGGACAGGGTGAACAACTCCTCCGCCTTGCCGTAGTCCCGCAGGGCGTAGGCGGAATTGCCTGCATTGAAGGCTATGACCTTCCTGTCCGCACCGGGGGTATCAAGCCCCCTGATGAATACGTCCAAGGACTCGGAATACTGCCCCGTCTGGTAATAGGCGATTCCAAGGTAGATGTACACCGACGGTGATACGGTGGGGTCCTGCATGGCCGCCACCAGGTGGGGAATGGCCTCGGCGGGCTTGTTCGAGGAGAACAGCCTGTACCCGGTCTCAAAGGCGTCGGATGCAAAAGAGGGTATACCAAATGCGGCAAGCAAAACTACCGGCAAAAAAAGCTTCCGTTTCGTCATAACAACCTCCCAAGTTCTTGGATTTATAGAACAACCCATTTGACATATTCGCATAAAAAAGATACTCTTGCAAGAACAATTAAGTACATTATAGTATCGGAGTTCTAATGGAAGAGGTTCAGATAATTATTATCGCAGTGTCGGCAGTGGCAGTGGGTTTCCTCGCATATTTTATTGTAAAGTCCACGGTGACTCCAAAACGGGTTGAGGGAATCAACAAGCTCATCAAGCAGGGCAAGACCGCGGCGGCAGTCAAGCTGGCCAAGTCAATCATCGCAAAGGACCAGAGGGATTTCCGCGCCCACTACTACCTGGGCAAGGCATACATGGCGGACAACAAGCCGGAGCTGGCCCTCATGGAATTCAAGATTGTCAACCAGAACGCCATCTTCGACTCGGACATACCGGAGACGGAGTTCCGCAAGCAAATCTCGCAGCTCTACCTGAAGTTTAACCAGCCCGCCGAGGCACTCAAGGAATTTCTACTACTCACCAAGTTGGATCCCCGGAATCCAGACCACTTCTACAATGCGGGCAAGCTCTTCGAGCAGGCCAACAAGAGTGAACAGGCCATCGGCTTCTACCAGCAGGCCATCGGCCTGAACAAGAAGCACGTGAAGGCCCATGCCTCCCTGGGGATGATGCTGTACAAGACCAAGCAGCTGGAGGCGGCCAAGCGTGAGATTTCCCTGGCCATCTCCCTGAACCCCAACGAATTCTCGTCCTACTTCTACCTGGGCAAGATTCTGAAGGACGCCAAGGACTATCCGGGCGCCGTGGATGCCTTCGAGAAGGCCCTGCGGGATCCGGAGTTCAAGCAGCGCGCCCTGCTGGAGCGGGGCTCCTGCTTTATGGCCGTGGACAACCCGGACCGGGCCTTCGTCGAATTCGACCGGGCGGTCAAGGCGTCCAGGAACGACTCCAGCCAGGAGACCCTGTATTCACGCTACTTCCTTGCTGCCTGCTACGAGCGGATGCACAAGATAGAGCTGGCCGTCGAGCAGTGGGAAAAGATTTGCGCCAAGAACAAGAACTTTCTGGACACGTCCACCAAGCTCTCCGAGTACCGGGACATCCAGAACAACGACAGCATGAAGGAATATCTGACCAGCCCCTCGGAGACCTTTGTGGAGCTGTGCAAGAAGGTCGCCCAGAACGCCATGGGGCTGACCGCCCAGAACGCCGACGCCACCAAGTATGGCTGCCGTATGGTGGCCACAGAGTCAAAGAACGACAACTGGATGAACATGAGGCAGCAGCTGTTCTATGTACTTTTCTTCCGGGATCCCGATCCCCTTGAGGACAATGTGGTACGCCAGATTGCCGACGAGGTGAAAAAGCAAAACTACTCCAAGGCCTTTGTCTGCACCAGCTCAGGATTTAGTCGGTCCGCCCTGAACTTTGCCGAGAGCCGCCCCATAGAGCTCATCAACAAGCAAAAGCTGGAGATGTACCTGGACAAGGCGGGAATCTAGGGCTTCCATCCCATGAAGATTCTCTGCGTGTCGGATCAAATCGACCCTCTGGTGTACAGTGGCTCCATCAAGGAGCGGTTTTCCGACGTGGAGCTGGTGCTGTGTGCCGGAGACCTTCCCATGGACTACATCGACTTTATCGTCTCCTCCCTCAACCTTCCCGCCTTCTTTGTGTGCGGCAACCACAACCTCAGTGAATTCAGCCTGCTCCACAGCTCCCTCAGAGAGCTTGGGGCAGGAGACCTGCTGGACCTCCATCCCCTTTCCTGCGGGGCAACCTATGCGGGATTTAAAGTCCTGCGGATTCCCACCTTGGTTCCCGGCCAGCCGCTGCTGCTGGTGGGCGCATCAGGATCCCTCAGATACAACAAGGGGCTGGCCCAGTATACGGAATGGGAGATGCGGCTCAGGCTCCTGACACTCATCCCCCGGCTCCTGTGGAACAAGCTGCGGTACGGACGCTATGTGGACATCTTTCTGACCCACTCACCTCCCCGCCATCTGGGAGACCGGGAGGATCCCTGCCACCGTGGTTTTGCCTGCTTCCGCTGGTTCCTGGAGCGGTTCTCCCCCAAATACATGGTTCACGGCCACATCCATCTCTACGACCTCCAGGAGCCCCGCACAACCAGCTACCATCAGACTCAAATCATCAATGTCTTCGGCCATTATATCCTTGACCTTCCCTGGAGCAGGAACTAGCATGAGCCAACGCGCCCAATCCCAAGAAGACTTTTACCGGGCCCGGAACAAGGCCCTGTTCAACGAGCTGCAGCACTTCCTCAACCCGGAGGAAACCCAGCTCCTCTCCCTCTCCGACGCAAAGCGGATGCTCAAGCCCACCGGCGAAGTCTACCAGGGAATGCGGACCATTCCCGTGGAGCTGATTGTGGGCAGCGAGGGCCGCTACCGTGACTTTGACAACCACTTTTTCCCCAAGAACCTGCACCTCAAGCACCGTTGGGAAAACATCGACCAGGCCCACCTTGAGGACATCATCCTGCCGCCCATCACCCTCTATGAGCTCGGCGGACTGTACTTTGTACGAGACGGAAACCACCGTGTCTCAGTGGCCAAGGCCCAGGGAATCGCCGAGCTGGATGCCGAGGTGGTGAGCCTTCACAGCGAGATACGGCTCAGGCCCTGCTCCAGTCCAAGGAAGATGCTTCGCCAGGTGATCCAGTACGAAAAGCGACTCTTCTACGGCGAAACCCACTTTGGCGACATCACCGACTGCTGGAGCCTGGACTTTACCACCACCGGCCAGTACGATGTCATATTCCAGCACCTTCAGATTCACAAGTACTACATCAACCAGAACCAAAGCGAGGAAATCAGCATGGCAGAGGCCATCGCCTCCTGGTTCAACAGGGTCTACCTGCCCGTCATCACGGTCATCAGGCAGCAGCGGATCCTCCGCAGATTCAAGGGGCGGACTCCGGCCGACCTCTACGTGTGGCTCATAAGGTACTGGGACGAGCTCAAGCAGAAATTCGGCAACGACTACAGCCTGGATGTGGCCGCCCGGAGCTTCTCACGGGAGTACGGAATGGATTTCCTAGGAAGGATTTTAAACAGGATCCGCATCTGGCTGCGGGGCCGGAAACCCTGACCAACCGCCCGGCGGTCTCAGCCTTTTTTTTCGCCATGGTTGGTACCCCCTAACCTATCAATTCCTCTTTTGAGTCAGATGCAATACGGCCATTCTCATCCCCAAACAAAATGTGCCCATCCATAATATTCCGCCTTCATCCCATGTTCTCCATCATAGTACAAACTCAAATAAATTTACATCCGCAATCTCCATTCTACCACAGTCCCTGTCCCCAACAATGCCACAGACTGAAAGAAATTTTCCCTACAGTACAAAACTATTTTCTTTTTGGTACAAAAACATTATTCCGACAGCCCAAAAACATTTTCTTTTTGGTACAAAAACATTATTCCTACAGCCCAAAAACATTCTCTTTTTGGTACAAAAAGATTCTCCTTTCAGCTTGAGGCCATGCTTCTGTCAGCCTCCATCCTGACGATTCGGTCCGCCACCAGCTGGGCCTCCTCAATGTCGTGGGTGACAAAGATGCCGGCGAAGCCGAATTCCTCCTGCATACGGCGGATGTCCTGGGCAAGTCGGCGGCGCAAAGGGGCATCCATTTCCAGAGGCTCACCAGTCCTCCGCCACACACCGCCAGGCTGCCACCAGGCGCTCCAGGGAACAGGAGGCGTTGGCGGGGCTGGTGGAGGGAAGGCAGATGGCTGGACGCCCGGTACGTGGCAAAAGATGCCTCTTGTACAGCTGGTGGGCCTTCTGGCCGTTGGTGTAGATGCGGCTGATGGGGGCGGCGGAGAGAATGGGGCCGATGTCGTTGGGAACCACCTCGGCAATGCTGCTGTCCGAGGAGCCGCTGACGGTACAGGAGGCCACCACATCCCACAGGGCCACCCTATGGGCCAAAAGGAAGCGCCGCCGCTGCTCCACCGTTGCAGGAACCAGCCCCGCCCCCGCCGTAGAATTTCTTGCCACCAAGTCAGAGCCTTCTCCGCAGAAGATGCAGGACAACACCTGCCAGAAGCGGTTGCGGGGGTGGCCGTAAAAGAAGAGTTCCTGCCGGGAGCGGACGGAGGGAAAGCTCCCCAGAATCAGGATGCGGGAGTCGGAGTTAAACACCGGCGGGATGGGATGAAGAACGGGGGACAGCTCACTGCTCGGCATGGTTTGCTCCTTATATTGTCACGGCTTGCTTCGAGCCAACAACCGCCCGCAAAGCGCGCGGCATTTTTGGGAGGAGAGTGCCACCGACCCCATCTCCCCTACCCCTCCTCCAGCCGCTGGCTGGCCACCTTGCTTCCCAGGGCGGCGGCCTTCTGGTAGAGCTTGCGGGCCTTCTTGGGATCCGGGCTGCCGCCATAGCCCTCGGCATACCAGTCCCCCAGCTGCACCATGGCGTCAGGATAGCCTGCGGTGGCGGCGGCCTTCATCTTCTTGAGCGCCAGCTGGCTTTCGGCCTTGTTGTAGTAGTAGAGGGCCAGCTCGAACTTTGCCTTGGCATTCCGTCCCCGCTCCGCCTTGGTGAAGTAGCCGAACATCATCTGCTCAGCGCTCGTTCCGCTGGCCGGCACCGCCGAGGGATTGTGCTTGATGTGGAGGCCGTGGAGGTAGTCCTGCAAGGCCTGGATTTCCTTCAGGTCAGCCGCCGAAAGACTCACGATGGCGGCAAGGCCAATGTCGTCCCCGCTGCCCCCCTTGGACAGGGCCGGCAGATAGCGGCGGATTTCCTGGCCCACCAGGGAAGCCTTGCAGCCGATGTCGCACTTGTCCTGGTTCTGGCACTGCAGCTGCTGGCACTGGGGGAACTCCGACGTAGTCAGCAGGTTGAACATGGAGCGGTAGAAATTCTTCAGCTGGCTCTCCGTCTTGAAGGAGTTTGCCACCCCGTCGGTGGAGCACAGGGCCACCTTGGGCAGCTGGGTTCCCGCCACAGAACGGAATTCCTTGGCGGCGGCATCATCGCACAACGAGGTGGTCTGGTTCAGAAAGCAGTCCTCGTCGGCAGGCATGGGCAGGGCAAATTCCTTCCCGTCCAGGGAGAGGGCAAAGTCACCGTCCCCAATCTGGATGGCAAACCAAAAGCGCTCCGTGGCGATGTAGCTTACGAGGGTGCAGCCGTAAATCGAGTACAAGTCACGGCCCTCCCGGTAGGCGGCGGCTACCAGGGGCTTTTCACGCTCCAGAAATTCCAGCTCCGCCGCCGTGATGGGACCTTCCGACAAATCCTGGTCAATCAGCTTGTGCCAGTCCTTCACAATGGCCAGGGCCAGCTGGGAACGGATGGTGTCAAAATCTCCTGCCGCAGCCAGCTCCCCGATCCGGTCCATTCTGCGGACCACAATGTCCTGCACAACCTGCAGGGCAAATTCGGCTCCCCTGTGGCTGCGGAAATAGGGGGCACCGCCGTGGCCGTCGCTTACCCCCATAAAACTGAACCGAGTGCCGTCAGCCGCCACCAGGGAACAGTTGGCCACCGCCCGGTCCTGGCAGGGAAAGCGCCTTCCCGCCAGCAGATTTTCCCGTTCCAGCTCCCGCTTCAGGTGGCTCTCACCCTGCACCGCCGCCGAGAACACCATCCTAGGTGCCCCGCCCTTTGGAAACGTCAGCTCCATGGGAACTACCAGCCCTCGTCCACGCTGTCCTCAGCGTCCAGCTCCGCCATCTTCTCCTGAATGGCTGCGGCCACCTCCTCCTGCCGGGTCCGCGCGGCGTCGGGACCGGTGCGCTTGCTGCCAATCTTTGAGGAGGTGACGGAGACAAAGCGGATGAGCTTTTTCAGCATGTTCTTGTCCGCCAGGTAGATGGCAGTCTCGGTGCTGCCGGTGAACTCCTTCAGCACACTCAGGTCAGCCCCCTCCACGCCCAAGGCAATCTTGATGGCAGAGTTGAACCACTTGTTCTCCCTCAGCCTCTGGATGCCCGCCTTGAAGTTGTCCGTGGGCTCCCCGTCGCTGATGAGGATGATGACCGGGGCGTAGTTGCCCACCGCATCCTGCAGGAAGGCGTTACGGTCCAGCTTGGAGTCCAGCTCAAGGCAGGCCTCCCCCAAATCCGTAACGCCCTCGGCGGCCAGGTTGGTCCACTTGTACTTGTCCAGGTCCTCCGGCATCGGGGTAAGCCACTCGCAGCCGGAGGCAAAGCTCAAGACGGCAATCTTTATCTTGGCATCGGCGTTGGTGTCGGAAATCTCCTTCAGGTCGGGCAGCACCTCCCGCATGGCATCGTTCACCTGGCCGATATTGGAGCCGCTCATGCTTCCCGACGTGTCAATCAAAAAGAAAAGCGCCATCGTCTTGCGGGGAATCTCAACTACCTCATCCAACAATCCCATATTGTCCTCCAAATCATCGTATCGTGCCCTCGCTCAGGGTGCCGAATTTTATGCTGTTGCTCCTGATGACGGGAATCACCTCCCCCTGCCGGCGCAGCTCCTCCTTGCCGCCGGGACTGCGGCGGTACCAGGGCAGGTCGGAGAGGTTCTTCAACCCCCAAATCCGGGAATCCTTCTGGTTCTGCACCACCAGGCCAATCTCTTCCTTTATGTTCTCCACCGTAAGGTCGCTGGTAGAATCAATGTCATAGCGATACAGGCGCAATCCCGGCTGCAGGGGAATCTGTTGCCCCAGCACCTCCAGGATGGCGGGCCGCTCCACCGGCTGGCGGCAGTTCATGCACACCGCCTCGTCCTCCTCCCTGGGATAGAAGGTCAGCTCTCCGCAGGCAGGACAAAAGAACAGGTCCCGCCGCAGCTGCATCAGGGCCTTGAGCCACTCCCGCTCGATGATCCGCTCCTCCCGGTTGGCTCCGTCACTGCGCATCAAGTCCTTGTGGAAGGCCCGCTGGAACAGCTGCCGGATGTAGGAGGGGAACACCGGCCAGAATTTCGGCGCGTTCACGTGGATTCCCGCCTTGGGACGGTTGGAGTCGTCCTCCGGGTCAAAGATGAACAGGGGATTCCTGCAGTACAGGTTCAGCTCGTTGCCGTCGGGATCGTCACCGTCCTCATCCCGCATTCCCGCCAAAGGATGATTGCGGAACAGCAGCAGGAAGAGAATCACCGCCAGGGAAAAGCGGTCGCTGAAGGTGTCGGGCTTGTGCCGTCCCATCACCACCTCCGGCGCCACATAGCGGGGCTTTCCCTGTATGCCCAGATTCTCCCCGTCATGGGCAACATTGTCGTTGTCGCAGATGAGCACATCGCCAGTGTCAGGATTGATGAAAAAGTTGCCGTCGTTCAGGTCCTGGTAGCTCAGGCCCCGGTTGTGGAGGGTCTTGAAGCTGGCTGTGATCTGGAGGGCGGCGTTCACCACGGCGGAAAAGCTGGAGAACCGCACCCGGTTCAGGATAAAGAGGGAAAAGTCCTTGTAGGCCTCGGGCTTCATCCGCATCACATAGCCAAAGCCCCCCCTGCTGTCCTTTTCCGTCACCGCCAGAGGCCACAGGAAGGTCTCCGCTGGCGAGCCACGCCTCACGTTCTCCTTGAGGTTCTCGTAGAACCTGTCAGACTCCACCTTCTTGTACCACTTGAGGGCATAGTACTCCTCCCGGAACCGAATGCGGTAGATGAAGCCCTGCCCCCCCTCGCCCAGCAGGTCCACCACCTGGAGGCCCTCCCCGTCAAGGGTACGCAGTGTAGCCCCCCGTCTCAGGCTGGGCATCAGTAGCCACCTCCCGACACCGTCTCCCACTGGCCGAAGACCACCTCGCTCTCGCTGCCGCACCAGGGGCATTTCACCTTGTCCTCGTCCTTGTAGCAGTAGATTTTCCTGCACTCCCCGCACTGGGCCAGCTGGTGGGCTGAGCAAAAGGGACAGCCGGGGAAGTCAGCGTCATCGATAAAATTCTCAATCTCAATCTGGGAGGAAAAGTGCTCCCGCTGGGCCACCTCCTCCTTCAGGGAAAAGCTCCAGGTCTTGACCCAGGTGTTCCCCCGCTTTTCTATGCGGATGCCGTAGAGCCGGTCAGCGCTGTAGGGGCAGCGCGGCGTAATGACGGCAGCGGTCTTTTTCATTGTGTCCTCCAGTCAGGCTGATTTCATCCTTGCATGATACAGCCCTGCAATCCAAGGGTATCTGACCATACTATCAGAATATCGGCGGTTTGATGAGGAAAATGAATTCACAAGATACTGGGCAGGGGGAGGAGCGAGGCGGTAGGAACGGAGAATCGGAGCTCAGTCCCAAACCCTCCCATGGAATTGCGCAGCAACATCGAAGACCTGTGACACACCCTACATCACGGCCATTCCAGCGGGGAGCGAGGGGCTAGAAGTGAGGATCGGAATCTGCGGGGAAAATGACCGAGATTTCGGCCTGGCTGGGACCATGCGAGTCCCAAGCCATCCCGGATATGGAGGGCTGGTCATGCAAGTGCAGCGTCTTTATGAATTGAAACACGGGAACGACAGGGCCATCCGTCATGGAAGGCGGGCGCACCACAAGTGCAGCTGGAGCCAGCCGCCCTACATCCTTCCCACCGCCAGCTGCCGCCAATATCCCTCCGGCGCAGTCAGCGCCATCACAAGGAAAAGCTGGTCGGGAAAGTCTTTGTTATCAGGAAATAGTTGCCCACTTAAATCTGCCAACCTAAAAAAGCATCTCCAAAAACCCTGCTCCACGGACCATTCGGCTAGCTCATAGTTCTTAACGGCAATAGAGAAGAAGTCAGCCAGATTGTTATACTCGAACTCGGTCAGTCGTTCCTCTAGGAAGCCATTCATGTGAGTGAATGAGGTCAGGACACCGAAGAGCGACATCCTGAATGCCTCCTCATACCGCCCCTGCTCTACATACAGTTCGGTGAGCCGGTAGAATGCAGGGATGGAACGGTAGCAATCCGAACGGTACAGGTCAAAGACCTTGTCCGCACTGTACATCTTATCTCTTACGGAATTGGTCAATGCGGTGGCAAAACTTTCGTTAGCGTAATTGGGATCCGAGGCAACAATAAGCATCAGGGCCTTTTCACAGTTCTCGTAGTCGCTGAAGTTATAGGACAGGTTTGCCATATCGTATAGTATGTCAAACTTCCGTTGAGGAATATCCAAGACGGCAGCATGGGTCCAGGCATCCTCATAGTATGAGTAGGCCAGGTCGTACTCACCCTCGTACTCATAAATCTTCGCCATGAGGTGGGATGCCTCCGGCAGAACCCGCTTGTGCTCCAGGTGCTCCAGCAGTCCGTAGATTGAGCTGCCGAAAAATGACTCCCCATGGAGAGTCACCATGTACTCTATCAGGCTCACCACATCGTACACATCCCGCGAGCGCAGTACCGTCATCACCGCTTGGATGTCATCCCCGGCATCCTGCACCTCCATGGGACGCAGGGCCTGAGTCAGTGCGGAAAGGCTCTCGTCCACCTCCTGCTGCCGCAGAAGCTTTGCCTCCTCCGCCAGAAGCAGGGCCTGCCCGTACTCTCCTGAGTCGAAGGCATACTGGGCATCCTCCAGCATCCGGGCAGATTTCTGCAGCAGAGGCAGGTCAATGGCGGAGGCCGATGCCCCCATGAGCAACACTACACTGGCAAATACAAGCTTTCTCATCATCACAGGCTCAACAATTCCTTTCTAAATACAGTATCGGCAGATTCAGCCGAAACCGTTTGGACTATTTTTCCGTGCTTGAAGATTGTCACCTTGTCTCCCGCACCGGTGATGCCGATGTCGGCGTGCTTACCCTCCCCAGGCCCATTTACTACGCAGCCCATGACCGCCACGGTGATGTCCTTGTCCATGGAGAGCAATTCGGCTTCCCAACGATCCATAAAGGCGTGGACATCGAATCCATTCCTGCCGCAACGTGGACAGGACACAATCTTTACCCCGCCACCACGATGCCCTGTCTCCCGAAGGATTTCCCTGGCAGTGATTACCTCGTTGTCTGGAGTTGAAGAAAGACTCACCCGGATGGTGTTGCCGATTCCCTCCTCCAGCAGCCGACTGAATGCCAAGGTGCTTTTGACGATGCCACCCACCAGGGGGCCTGCCTCCGTCACACCGACATGGAGGGGAATGTCGAAGCGGGCGGCAAAGTCACGGTTGGAGTCCACCGTTTCGGCCACGGAGGAAGCCTTCATGGAGACCACGAACTGGTCGAATCCCAAGCCGTCCAGCACCTCCGCCTCCCGGGCCGCTGTTTGGGACAAGCCCTGGGCACGGGTGAGCTTGCCATCCCGCACCTCGGCGGCAATGTCCTGAGGAAGGCTGCCGGTGTTCACACCAATCCGAATGGCCGCACCCTTGTCCTTGCAGCGGGCCACCACCGCCTCCACCCGGTCACGACTGCCGATATTGCCGGGGTTGATTCTAATCTTGGCTACATTACCCTCCAGGCAACGCAGGGCCAGCTTGTAGTCAAAGTGGATGTCCGCCACCAGCGGGATGTCCGTCTCCTTGGCCAAAAGCACCAGAGCGTCGGCGCTCTCCATGTCAGGGACGGCAAACCTGATGATGTCGCAGCCCAAGGACTGCAATTTTTCCATGCGGTGGACAATAGACAAGAGGGCATCCCGATCCCGAAGGATTTCGGTAATGCCCTCCTTCCACATCGTCTGGATGGATACCAGCGAATCGCCGCCAATACCCATCCGACGTGTCCTTCCCGCACCACCAATGAACACCTGTCTTGTGTGATGCATGAGGCTTCCTTATTTTACAGAACAATCATGGAGAATACCATTGCGAACAGAGCGACGGTCTCACAAAGACCAACAACCATGATGTACTGGGCGAATCCCTTTCCAGTCTCACCCAGGGCATCGGAACCAGCGGCACCAGCCTTTCCCTGGAACACGGCGGAGGCGGCCATAGCCAGACCGGAGAAGATTCCCAAAGCCAGCAGGAAGATACCGTCCTTGGTAGAAGTAATCATATTCTGCATCAGCAGAAATCCATAGATGGTCTGGGTAAGGGGCGCACCGGCAAAAACTGTCAGGATGAAGGGTGCGGGCTTGTTGTTCATGTAACAACGCTTCCAAGCACCAATGGCTGCCTGACCGGCACAACCAATACCAATTGCAGAACCGATAGCTGCAATACCAAGAACACATGCTGCACCAAACTGTCCAATCATACTATACTCCTATCAATAAAGAAACTCATTTATTTTCAGCCGTCTCACAGAACGGCTCGTAAGCAAAACCAGACCATGACATTCCCAGGTGGCTGGAGAATTCCAGTGTATTCAAGCGGACGCCATGGACAATAACCGACAACACGTTCAGAATCATGTTCAAGCCATGACCGAACACCAAAAGCAGGACGCCAAGGAAGATGATGGCTCCGCCCAGCATGGGGCCTGCCATATCATTCACCGTGGCAGAGATGGCGCCTCCCGCAAGACCAACGGCCCACAGGCGGATGTAGGAAACGATGTCAGAGAACACGTTCACCACACCCAGCATCACGGATACGATGTTCTTGCAGCTCTCCAGAATGGAGGTCCCAAGGCTACCGTCGTAGTTGGAGAAGATAAAACTCAGACCGAAGCCCACACCGATGACGGAAATCACTGGGGTACCCATCGTCTCCACACCGAAAAACACCGGCACCTTTACCACCATGTTCAGCACCACGAAGAACATTCCCCACACCATCAGCATGGAACCAAGCTCACCCAGGGCTCTGGGGGACTTGATATACCGCACAATACCCTTCAAGTGGGCGACGGTCAGTTGGAAAAGGGCGAGCATAAAGCAGAAAATCTGCAAATTCTGCTTTACCAATGCCTCATTCTCCGCCGAGAGTGCCGAATACGCATTCGATATGGGCTGCAAGGACAGGCCGACAAGCCAGCCGGGCAGCAGGTCAGGCGACAAACCGAACCAAGTACAGGTTACCGTTCCCCATGCCATAGTGAACACGCCCAGCAGCAGCAGCAGGTTGTATGCGGGGGGAATTCGCTTTCCCTTGGCGATTGTCCCAATACCCGCAAGAACTGCGGCTACCACCATCAAGGCTCCATATCCCCCGTCACCGAAGATGATGCCAAAGAACACACAGAAGAACAGAAGGAACCAGCCGGAAATGTCGTATTCCCGGTATCCCGGCACCGTGCCCAAAAAGTCCGATACCGGATAAATCAGGCTCACGAATTTATTGTTCTTGAGCTTGGTGGGAACCTCGTCCTCTTCTCCTGGATCAGATACAGCCACAGCCCAATGTTCCTCCTTGGCAGCAGCCAGCACACCGGCCACATCCTCTACAGGAACAAAACCAGTGAGCCAAGCCAAGGCCATGTAAGGGCGGCCATCCTCCGTATCCTCCTCACGCCCCATGCCGGAGAAAAGGTTCTCGAACTCGATGTCCTTTCCCACCACGGAACAATAGGTTTTGAAATGCTCCCTATCCAGAGCTGCCACCGCCAGTTCCTTGTCGATGGAGGCAATCTCCTCTCTCAGAGAGGCGATTTCGTCCCGTAGGGTCTGAGAGGAGGAGCTGATCATGGGAACAGCATAGGCCTCCACAGGCAATTCCGCAGGACGATAGGCAGCGGCTAGGGTAGATCCCTTCTCGCCATACTGAATCAGCAGCATCCGCACTATGGACTTACCTTCGTTGACCACCAAGGTTTCCACGGAATCCGGCATGGAAAGGTAGGTATCACGGGGAACCTCGTAAAGTGAGAAGATAATTCCTTTTTCTGCAAGGAACTGGAAATCATTTATATCCAAATCTCCCCAACCGGAAAACCTCTCCAGTTCCAAGGTGTGGGCAGTGATGAGGTCGGCACACTGCTTCTTCCGCTCCGCCAAAGATACCACCTCCTCTGCCTTGGCCAGGGTCTTGTCCCGGTCGAAGGTCGGATTACGTGGGGCTGCCTTTTTGGGCAGCTTTATCTCTGACAGAATGGAATAGGCGGTTTCGGCCTTAGAATGGCAGTCCCTGAACTCAGTGAGCTCTTGGCTTGTGCCACTCACCTTCTCCAGATGAACCACTCCCAGCCGCCGAAGTTTTTTGAGGGCCTCCTTTCTGTGCTCTTCCAACAGCACGAGGGAGACCTTCTTCATAGGCACAATCATTCGGCTGCCTCCTTGTCTGCCTTTTCAGCTGCACGCTCCAAGTTCTTCTTGGAAATCTTTCCACGGACAACGGCAGCAACCTGCTGGTCGCCCAAGTAAACAGTAATCTTCTTGATGTTGGCCTTAGTCTCAGGAATCTTGACCTTTTCAAAGAGGTTTACCCGCTGGGTGGTGGTGCGCAACTCGATGTTCAGTAGCCGCACCTGCTCGTCCAGCACGTTGGCCTCAAGGTCAAGGGAGAGGGCCTGCTCCATCTTGTCTGCCGCCAAGTCTATCCACAGGGGCGTGGAATACAGGTCGTAGTCACCACGGGCAAAGTCCGCCCCCTCGTAAACGGGGATGGTGACACCGGCGATGTTGCCCACACCCTTGCGGATGTTGCTGACCGTAACCATGTCCGGCTTGAAGGCATCCGCCTCCCCAAAAACAGCAATCCATTTGGTGAATTCCGCTTCCAGTGCCTTGCGGCGAGCCCGAACTTCCCTGGCCCGCTCGTCAATGGAACGAATCTCTGTCTGAAGCTGCTGTTTTTTGAGCGTCAAGGTAGGCAGATACCGGTTGTACATCTTGAGGGCATCCTTCTGTGATTTCAGCTCATTCTTTGTCAGCTTTATCGTAGCCATCAGCCAAACCCCTTAGCTCTTGGGCCAGTATTGAGCAATGAGCTCGGACTTCAGCCCCGTCTCCTCGCTCTTGAAGCAGGCGGCAAGAATAGTCCAACCCTTGTCCAGAGCTCCCTCCAGCGGGATGTTCACGGAGAGATCCATCATCTCCTTCTCGAACATCTCACCGTACTTCAAAAGCTTTTCGTCCCACTCGGACATCATGAATCCCATGGACTTCTTTTCCAGGGTATCCTTGTATGATGAGTAGAGACGAATCATACCGTCCATCAGGGCACGGTGGTCGTCACGGGTCTTGCCGTTGACGTTCTGCTTGAGGCGGGACAGGGAGCCGAAGGGCTCGATGCGGCCACCCTTCAGATAGAACTGACCCTCAGTGATGTAGCCCGTGTTGTCGGGAACCGGGTGGGTAACGTCGTCACCGGGCATGGTGGTTACTGCCAGGATGGTCACAGAGCCGGCATCGTCAAAGTCAACGGCCTTCTCATAGCGGCTGGCCAGCTGGCTGTACAGGTCTCCCGGATAACCACGGTTCGAGGGAACCTGCTCCTGGGTGATGGCAATTTCCTTCATGGCATCGGCAAAGTTGGTCATGTCGGTGAGAAGCACCAGCACGTCCTTACCCTGCAGGGCAAACTGCTCGGCAACTGCCAGGCTCATGTCGGGAATCTTGAGGCACTCTACCGTGGGGTCGGCGGCAGTATGGACGAACATAACCGTCCTGCTCAAGGCTCCACCCTCCTCCAGCGTATTCTTGAAGTAAAGATAGTCGTCATACTTCAAACCCATTCCACCGAGAACGATGACGTCAACCTCCGCCTGCATGGCGATACGGGCCAAAAGCTCGTTGTAGGGCTCGCCGGAGATGGAGAAAATCGGCAGCTTCTGGGAAACCACCAAGGTGTTGAACATATCGATCATGGGGATACCGGTACGAATCATCCGGCGGGCCATGATGCGCTTTGAGGGATTGACGGAAGGCCCACCAATCTCCACGGGATTGTCCCGCAGGGCAGGACCCTTGTCACGAGGCTCACCGGAGCCGTTAAAGATGCGTCCCATCAGGTTCTCGGAGAAGCACACCTCCATCTCACGTCCCAGGAAGCGAATCTTGTCTCCGGTGGAGACACCGCGACCTCCGGCGAAGACCTGCAGGGAAACCAAGTCTCCGTCGATGCGGTTTACCTCGGCAAGCGACGTTCCGAAGGCGGTCTCAATCTCCGCCAGCTCGTTGTACTTGATTCCCTCGGCACGAACCGTAATAACGCTTCCGCTGATTGATTCAATCTTGCTATAAATCTTGTTCATCTTATTCACCGTCCTTCAGCAGGGCTGCTACAGCTGCATTTTCCTTACCGGACTTGGCGGCATACAACTGGTTGATGTCAGCCTCGTTCTTCTTGAAATCATCGCCCTGCCAAACACTGTAGTTCCAGTCGATGAACTTCTGCCGCAGCTGGTTGAAGTATCCACGGGCCTCGTCCTTGGACTCCAGCACAAAGTCGGAGCCCAGCACCTTCAGCAGCAGCCTGAACACGTAGGTCTGCCGCTCAACATCCGCTGCGGCATCAACCTCATCGAAGGAGTTCTGCTGCAGGTACACGGAGTCCAGAAACTCGCTCTTCAGGTAGAGGATAAAGTCATCAAGGCTCGTTCCCTCCTCACCGACAACCTTCATCATCTGGCCAACCTCGGCACCATGGAAGAGGCAACCACGAGCATAGTCAACCCAATCCTTGCGGATGACACTCTTGTACTTTGACCATGAGTCGTAGGGGTTGATGGCGGGGTACTTGCGGGCATCGGAGCGCTCACGGGAAAGTCCGTGGAATGAACCGACAACCTTCAGGGTAGCCTGAGTTACCGGCTCCTCAAAGTTACCACCAGCAGGAGATACGGTACCACCGATGGTTACGGAACCAATGGAGCCGTCGCTGAGACGGACGATACCCGCCCGCTCGTAGAAGGCGGCAATGTAGGACTCCAGGTAGGCGGGGAAGGCCTCCTCACCGGGAATCTCCTCCAGGCGGCCGGACATCTCACGGAGTGCCTGTGCCCAGCGGCTGGTGGAGTCCGCCAAAAGCAGAACGTGGAGTCCCATCTGGCGGTAGTATTCTGCCAGGGTAACACCAGTGTAGACGGAGGCCTCACGTGCGGCAACCGGCATGGATGATGTGTTACAAATGATGATGGTTCGTTCCATCAAGGAGCGTCCAGTCCGGGGATCGGTGAGCTCAGGGAACTCCTTGAGGATTTCTACAACCTCACCGGCACGCTCACCACAGGCGGCGACGATTACCACGTCCACGTCGGCATTGCGGCTGGTGGTGTGCTGGAGCACGGTCTTTCCTGCACCAAAGGGGCCGGGAATACAATAGGTACCGCCCTTTGCCACCGGGAAAAAGGTGTCGATGAGGCGAACCTTGGTGACCATGGTCTCCTCCGGCTTGAGGCGCTCGGCATAGCAATCCACTGCCCGCTTGACCGGCCACTGGAAGCTCATGGAAACTGGTGTTTCCTCTCCCTTCTCGTCAACAAGGACAGCGACAGCATCCTTGAGCTTGTAGTCACCGGCATCCTTGATAGACTTTACAGTATAGGTACCATACATTCCGAAGGGAACCATAATTTTGTGGACAAAGGGGCCTTCTGGTACTGAACCCAGCACATCACCACGACGCACTGTGTCACCAGCCTTAGCCACGGGAGTAAAGCTCCACACCCGCTCGTCTCCGATAGCATCAAGGTAGATTCCCCGCTCCAAAAAGTATCCTGCCTGCTCAGCCAACTGGGGCAGAGGGTTCTGGAGTCCATCAAAGACCTGACCGAGAAGGCCGGGGCCCAACTCCACAGACAAGAGCTCTCCGGTGAACTCAACCTCGTCACCGGTACTTATGCCCTTTGTCATCTCATATACCTGAAGCTGGGCCTGTCCGTTACGAATACGGATTACCTCGCTCTTCAGCCTCTTTCCTGCAACGTGTACATAGCCTACCTCATTCAGGGAAACAACACCGTCAAAGGCGACGCTGAGCATGTTTCCGTTTACGGCTACCACCTTTCCTCTTGTATCCGTCATTTTGATTCTCCAAGTATCTGGTCATATATCGCACGATAGGAAGCAGATCCCGCTTCTTCTGTAAACGATTTCATTCTTTTGGCCAGCTTCAACTTCAATCCATACATGAACACGGAGTCGGTTGAAAAATGGTCCACAGGAGCCACCCGATCCATCATGGCTAGCCGCACCTCATTCAGGTACTGCTCCGCCTCCAGGGGGCTATCCATCCCGCAGGCTGCCCGCGCTGCCTGAACAATATCAGGAGGGGCAGACAGAAAGGGAATCTCTACATCCTTCTTCATCTTGAGAGCCCGGATCTTTGCCAACGAATACCGCAGGGTACGCTCACTGTCATACCAGGCATCCACAAAGGCTGACCCCGTCTTCTTACCTTCACGGGGCGGCTCCAACGACAAATCCTGCAGTATCCCCATGCTTTTGGCATCAAGGAACCGGGAGCAGAGATCCATAAAGTATTCCTCTGTGATTGGCAGCGGTGCCCGCTCACCTGTAGCGTTGACGGTGGGCAGCTGCGACATCAGATAATACCAGCTTGCCACTTAGACGCTTCCTTCCCCCACAGTGGCGGCGGCTTCCTTCATTATGGCCGCAGTCCGGGGGTTCAGATATGCCGAGAAAAGATCCGCAACTGCCTCGGCAGAAAAATCATAGTAAGCCGCCCCATCCTTGGAGCCAATACGGAAACCAGCAGACAGGCTCTTGTCAGCCTTAAGCTCCAGCCCCTTTGCCAACTCATCCTTCAAGGCGGCCTGCAATGATGCCTCCACCGCTGCCAGCTCCTTCGCAGGCAACAGCACGGAAATGTCCTCCGCCGCAGTGTTGGCTGTCCAAGACTTGACAGCTTCCGGCACCAAGGTCTTCAAAGCATCAGCTGAAAGGGCACCTGCAGTCTGAACGGAGACAATGGCAGCCAACTGGGCATTGATTCCATCCCGGAAACTCAGCAAGAGATTCCGGCCTGCCTGACGAATGGCATCCACGCTGGCCTTCTCCATGCGCTCGGTTTCGCTCTTGCCATTGCTTACAATGCTTGCCGCCTTGGTCTCTGCATCACTGATTATTGCGGCCGCCTTTTTCTCCGCCTCCGCAATAATTGCAGCGGCGGAACTTTCTGCGGAAGCCACTCCATCCTTCTTGATCTTGTCGATCAGCTCCTGTAATTGAACGTCCATTATGACCTCTCAATAATAATATACTGTTACCAGCCGACAGCGGCCTCGTTCCTACCATCTGAATCCGTACACCGTGGTGGAGGTGAACTCCTCCCCCACTCTCAGCACCGCAGAGGGGAAGGCAAACAACTTATTTGGGGAATCCGGGTAGCGCTGGGTCTCCAGACAAAATCCCCCGCGGGCATCATACCGCATCCCATTCTTCCCCAAGTCCCCCTGCAGCCAGTTGCCAGTGTACAACTGCACGCCAGGCATGTCTGTGGCCACCGTCATGGTTCGCCCCGACTTAGGGTCGCGAACACTGGCAAAGGGAACAAGCCGCCCCTTTCCAGAGTCGATGCAATAACAATGGTCGTACCCCCTTGTCTCCTGCAGCTCCGGAGAATGAATATCCCGTCCCAAAGGCCTCTCCTTGGTGAAGTCAAAGACCGTACCCTCCACCGGCAGAATTGCTCCGGTGGGAATACCATCCCTCACCTCCAGATACCGGGAGCATCCCATGGTCAGAAGGTGGTTGTCCACACTGCCCTTGTCATGGCCGGCCAAGTTGAAGTAGGAGTGGTTCGTGAGACTGATGATGGTGTCCGCATCGCTGACAGCAGAATAATGCATCGTCAGGTTGTTCTCATCATCCAGGAGATAGGCCACCTTCACCTGCACGGTGCCAGGCATCCCCTGCTCACCGGAACGCGAGACACGGGAAAAGGTAACGCCTGTTCCCTTCTCCGTCTCCACCACCTCGGCAGCCCACAACTGTTTGTCCCAGCGGAAAAAGCCGCCGTGGAGACAGTTCCGTCCCTCGTTCCTGTCAAGTCGGTACTCCAATCCGTTGAGGATAAAACACCCCCCACCAATCCGGTTGGCGAATCGGCCTACAATGCCACCGAAGGATGCACTGGAGGACACCAGCGAGCCAAAGGTGGGTGGAGCAAGCACTACGTCGTCCACAACGCCATCCTTGGACGGTACTAAGAGACTCGTCAGCACACACCCATAATTCGTCGCAACAAAGGAGACAGCCCCGTTGGAAACCCTGAACAGGGAAACATCAGAACCGTCCGAGAGCACACCGAACATCTGCTCCTTTACATCCATTTCTATACCATTATAACCTATTCCCACGATATTTCAAGAGTATATTGCGAAAAAATGACAAAATAGATGACATTGGAGGGAATTGGAGATGGTAAAAGCTCCAGAAACCAACGGCCTGCATTCTCCCTACTCACCGGAAGTCATCTCGACACAACAGGGAGCCCGTCCGAATGGAAACCCATCGTGGCTGTATATACAACGCCGCTTCTGCCGCATGGCCGAACAATCTTGGAATACTGGAGGTATACGAAAACCAGACGCAAGATTTTCAGAAGATGAAAGTACTTGCAGAAAAACTGACAACTTGGACAAAAAAACGCCCCGTCATCCAGTATGGACAACGAGGCATGATTCAGAAAACAACTTCTACTTGCTGAAAGCTGCGCTAACATCCAGTCGCAAGCCTGGTGGCTTGCTGAATGAGTTTCTACCCTTATTTGCTCAGTGCAGTTGAAACGTCAACGGCAACGGCAACGGTGGCACCTACCATGGGGTTGTTTCCGATTCCCAGGAAGCCCATCATCTCCACGTGGGCGGGAACGGAGGAGGAGCCTGCAAACTGAGCGTCAGAGTGCATGCGTCCCATGGTGTCTGTCATACCGTAGGAGGCGGGGCCAGCTGCCATGTTGTCGGGATGCAGGGTACGACCAGTTCCACCACCGGATGCAACTGAGAAGTACTTCTTTCCCTTTTCAACACATTCCTTCTTGTAGGTTCCGGCTACGGGATGCTGGAAGCGTGTGGGATTTGTGGAGTTACCAGTAATGGAAACGTCTACACCCTCGTGCCACATGATGGCCACGCCCTCACGAACATCGTCCGCACCATAGCACTTCACCTTGGAGCGCTCCCCCTTGGAATAGGGAATCTCCTTCACCACCTTCAGCTCCCCAGTGTGGTAGTCAAACTGGGTCTGGACGTAGGTGAAGCCGTTGATGCGGCTGATAATCTGGGCGGCATCCTTTCCCAAACCGTTGAGGATGCAGCGCAGGGGCTCCTGGCGCACCTTATCCGCCTTGGCCGCAATCTTGATGGCACCCTCAGCGGCGGCAAAGGACTCGTGGCCTGCTAGGAAGGCGAAGCACTTTGTCTCCTCCCGCAGCAGACGGGCGGCCAGGTTTCCGTGGCCCAGGCCAACCTTGCGATCCTCGGCAACGGAGCCGGGAATGCAGAAGGCCTGCAATCCGATTCCGATGGCCTCAGCAGCATCGGCGGCATTCCTGCAGCCCTTCTTGATGGCGATGGCGGCACCCACCACGTATGCCCACTTTGCGTTCTCAAAGCAGATGGGCTGGGTCTCCTCCACCGTTCTATAGGGATTGATGCCAGCCTTGTCGCAAATATCCTTGGCCTCCTCGATGGAGGCGATTCCGTTCTCGTTCAGCGCCTTGTTGATCTTGTCGATGCGGCGCTCGTAGCTCTCAAATGTAATTTTCTCTGCCATCTTCTACCTCCGCCTTACTCGTGCCGTGGGTCAATGAGCTTTACCGCACCGTCCTCCGGGGTGGTGCGTCCATAGGAGCCACGGGCCTTTTCCATGGCTGTGGCAGGATCGTCGCCCTTCTTGATAAAGTCCATCATCTTTCCGAAGTGGATGAACTTGTATCCGATGATGGCCCCCTCCTCGTCCACGGCAACCTGCTCAACATAGCCCTCCGCCATCTCAAGGTAACGGGGGCCCTTCTTCAAGGTGGCGAACATGGTTCCAACCTGAGAGCGCAGGCCCTTGCCCAAGTCCTCCAGAGAGGCACCAACCATCAGGCCGCCCTCGCTGAAGGCTGACTGGCTTCGACCGTACACAATCTGCAGGAACAGCTCTCGCATGGCAACATTAATGGCATCACAAACGAGATCCGTGTTCAGCGCCTCCAAAATCGTCTTTCCGATGAGAATCTCGGAAGCCATGGCAGCAGAATGAGTCATGCCGGAGCAGCCGATAGTCTCTATCAGTGCCTCCTGGATGACACCCTCCTTTATGTTCAGCGTCAACTTGCAGGCTCCCTGCTGGGGCGCGCACCAACCCACACCGTGGGTAAAGCCGGAAATGTCCTTGACCTCCTTTGCCTGCACCCACCTTCCCTCCTGGGGAATGGGAGCTGGTCCATGATAGGCGGACTTAATCAGTGGGCACATGTGCTCCACTTCTGTCGAATATACCATAGATTTTCTCCTCGAAAGAAATTGAAGGATTTGCTCCGCAACGAAGCAAACTGATTATAACACATTAGGATTCAGAAAGCTAGTATCCAAGTATTTTCTCCGGTACGACAGTCATTGGAGTTTCTCAGGGAGGTGTGCTCAGCAGAACACCCTCGCTCCTAACGTTTCGTTCCTCCCTCGGATAATGGGATTTGGCAGGGCAATAATAGGAGCACTTCAGGACAGGAATGAGGGGCCGACAAGGTAAACAGATTGACAGCCATTTTCTTCGACAATATACTGTCCGAAAATCCATCAAGGAGGTTACTGATGAAAAGACACTTGTTGGCCGGCCTCTTGCCGCTACTCATTCTGGCGGGCCTTTCAGCACAAGAACCAGCACCCGCACAATACAAGATTGGAGACCGCGGCCCCGGCGGCGGCATAATCTTTAGCATATCCCAGAGCACCGTCTGGGAGGTGGGCGAACTCCTCGGCCACATGACCTGGGACCGGGCCTATAGAATCTGCACCGAATACCACATCGACTCCCTAGAGAACTGGTACCTGCCCTCCAAGGACGAACTGGAGAGCATCTACTACAATCTGGTGAAGCCCGGCCTCCTCCACGACAAGGAGACCTACTGGTCATCCAATCAGGAGGAGAGCATGGCCCTGTGGGGCTACAACTTCAAGAAGGGCAGGCCCGGACTCTACGGGGCAGCACGGAGGCTAGCGGTGCGGCCAGTGCGACATTTCGAGATTGAATAAGAGGATTATTCCAACTTTGTTTGAGGCATATCAGCATTACAAAAACCTCAGCCCTCCAGCAGCTGCCCCAGCATGGTGTCCAGCATAATCAGGCAGCGGGGCACGTGGAAGGGGCCCTTGAAGGTGCTGCCCTTGGTGGAGGGCATGGTGGGCTTACCGTCACGGCGAAGATACCCATACCACTCCCCGTACTCCGGGTCACAGAAATACTCCTTGCAGTACTCCACCACCCGGTTGAACCAGTCCAGGTACTCCTGGCGGCCAGTGTCACGATAAATCATGAGGCTGGCGATGAGCATCTCGTTGTGGGGCCACCACAGCTTCATGTCGTGCTCGTATGCCTCCGGGGGATTGCCCAGACAGTCGGTGAAGTACAGCAATCCCTGGTACTCATTGTCCCAGCCACCCCTGGCCGCCCAGTCAAAGATGGTGATAGCCTTGTCATGGATGGCCCTGCCCTCCGCACCTCCCAGATGATTGGCGTACTCCATCAAAAACCAGCTGCACTCGATGTCGTGGCCGGGATTCACCACACGGCCTGCCGTCACCTCCTTCCAGAACTCGCCCTTCCGCCCCACCGTCTCCAGTGTGCACTGCAGGTCCTCCCGCATGTGGTAGGTGAAGATGACATCCACACACTCGGCGGCATGCCTGTCATACTCGGCGGCATTGTCCGGGTCAATGCGGCGCATGACGCTGGTGATGTTCAGGAAGATCATGGGCTCTCCCAGTCCCCGTCCCTGGCGGGTCTCCGGCTCAACCTTGGGCCCCATTCCCGTAGGATCGGCAATCAGGCCGTTGTTCAGCTCGTAGATCATCCTGTAGGCGCGTCGGGCACGCTCAAGATGCTCCTTCTCTCCAGTGACCCCGTAGTATTCCCCATTGGCGATGGCATAGAAGCCCTCGCTAAAGCAGTAGCGGCGCTGGCGCAGGGGCTTTCCATCCTCAGTCACCTGGAAGTAGAGGCGGCCGCCAGCCCTATGGTTGATGCAGTGGTCCTCCAGAAAGTCCAGGCACGACCTCGCAGCCTCCAGCCACTCAGGACGCTTTCCATAGACACTGCACAGATAGGAGAAGGTCCAGGCGCAGCGGCCCTGCATCCACACACTCTTGTCGGTGGAATAGAGGCGGCCGGTGCGGTCAAGGCAGGTGTACACGCCACCATGCTTCCTGTCGATTCCGTTCTTGAGCCAGAAGTCAACGCAGGCATCCAGCTCTGATCTCACCCAGTCACGGGTAGCCTTCAAGTCAGTCTTGTCCATACCAGCTCCTACCTCACCCTGCTGCAGAAGTCCACAGCCGCATCAATCATGGAGCGGCACTTTTCGACAGTGGCCATGTCTTGAGGAATCAGGTTGGCCAGAGGCTTCCGCACGCCGCCACATTCAACACCATCCCGCAGGGCAATAATCTTCTTTTCCACCGCATACATGTTGCCGTGGCAGCTGCACATGGCGGCGATGATGTCGTTGGCCAGGTACTGGATTTCCTGGGCCTCACCTATGCGGCCAGCCCTTACCAGCCGCTCGATGGTGAGGTAGAGCTCCGGCATCACGCCGTAGGTACCACCAATGCCGCCGTCGGCACCAATGGCCAGGCCGCCCACCAGCTGCTCGTCGGGCCCGTTGAACACCACGTGATTCTCGCCGCCAGCAGCCTTGAACATCTGGATGTCTTGGATAGGCATGGAGGAATTCTTCACGCCGATGACCCGCTGGTTCTCCATCATCTTGCGGAACAGGGGAACCGTCAGGGCAACACCCGCCAGCTGGGGAATATTATAGATGACAAAGTCCGTGTTGGGGGCGGCGGCGGAAATGTCATTCCAGTATTGGGCGATGGCATGGTCGGGCAGGCGGAAATAGATGGGGGGAATGGCGGCAATGGCATCCACACCCAAGCGTTCTGCATGGGCAGCCAGCTCCATGCTGTCGGCAGTATTGTTGCAGGCCACGTGGGCAATCACCGTCAGCTTGCCGCTGGCAACGGCCATCACATTTTCCAAGGTGATTTTCCGCTCCTCCTTCCCCTGATAGATGCACTCGCCGGAGGAGCCGCAGACATAGAGTCCCTTCACCCCCTTGTCAATCATCAATTGGGTAAGAGCACGGGTCCTCTCAGGAGAGATGGAACCGTCGTCAGCATAGCAGGCATAGAAGGCAGGGATGATTCCCTGATATTTCGTCAAATCGCTCATATTCATCAACCTTTGACAGCACCCATGGTGATGCCCTTTGTAAAGTATTTCTGGAAAATCAAGAACACAATGATAATGGGCAGTGAAGCCAAGGCGGCTCCCGCCATCAGCAGTCCATAGTCCGTGGAGCTTTCGCCCTGCATGGTGGCGATTCCCAAGGAAATGGTGAGGTTCTTGTTGGAGGTCAGCATAATCAACTGCATGAAGTAGTCGTTCCATGAGTTGATGAAGGTGAAGATGGCGCAGGCACCAACACCGGGCTTAATCATGGGGAACATGACGTCGGTAAAGGTGCGCCATTCGCTGGCACCGTCAATGCGGCAGGCCTCCACCATCTCCGTGGGAATTCCCTCGGCAAATTGCTTCACCAAGAAGACACCGAAGGGCCAGCCAACGATGGGGAAAATTGCCGCCCACAGGCTGTCGTAGAGTCCCAGGGCGGACATTTCCCGCAGCAGGGGAATCAGGATAACCTGCTTGGGCAGGGCCATGGCGCAGACTACCAGGGTAAAAATCAAGGTGCGGCCCACAAAGCGCTTCTTGGCCAGCACATAGCCCGCCATGGCGGCGGTGATGCAGGTCAGCAGCATGGAGGCCACGGACATGAACACCGTGTTCAAAAGCCAGCGGATGGCGGCGGGCACCGTGGGGCCGTCCAGTCCAAAAATGGTGAACAGAGGAGCCGACCGCTTGTCCATAAGGCGGGCAAAGTTGTCCAAAATCCACTGGGAGGGAATCCACACGGGAACGGTGGCGTTGATTTCCCTACCAGTCTTGAAGGCACCGGTAATAATCCAGTACAGGGGAAAGGTGAACAGAATTCCGATGATGATGATGACCGCATAGGAAAGGTAGTTCCACCGGCTGGTATTCAGACTTTTCTTCATCAAGTTCGATTGATTAGCCATGACTTCCTCCTACTTTTCCTGTCCCAGCTTGAACTGGATGGCGGACAATACGGCGATGATGATAGCCAGGATGACACCCATGGCATTGCCGTATCCATACTTGAACAGCTTGAAGGCGTTGTAGTAGATGTAGTACATGATGGTCATGGTGGAGTTGCTGGGTCCACCAAGGGTCAGAAGCTGAATCAAGGCGAAGCACTGGAAGGAGTTGATGGTGGTGATGACCAGAATGTACAGGGTGGTGGGCATCATCTGGGGCCACTTTACCTTCCAGAAGGCCATCAAGGAGGTGGCACCGTCCACCTTCGCAGCCTCAATCAAGGACTTGTCCACATTGTCCAGGGCGGAAACGTAGAGGACGATGGGCTGACCCACCGAGGTGGTCAAAAGAATCAGGATGATACAGCCCAAGGCAAAGCGGGGGTCTCCCAGCCAGTTGATGTTGCTTTCCAGCAGTCCCAAGGAGGTTCCCACATAGTTGAACACACCGTAGTAGTTATTGTACATCCACTTCCATACCATGGCCACGGCAACGGAACCGGTGACAACGGGCAGATAGAAGATGCAGCGGAAGGCCGAGGTGGCGGCAACGTGCATCTTGCTGATAACGGAGGCAACCCAAAGGGAAAAGAAACAGGTGATGGGAACGGACACCAGCACAATCACCAACGTATTTCGCAGGGCTATCCAAAAGACCTCATCCTGGAACAGGGTCTGGTAGTTCCCAAGACCGATGAAAATGTCATCCCGCCCCATGGTGGCATCAAAGAAACTGGTGAACACACACATAAACATGGGATACACCACGAACATGACGAAGAACAGTAAGAATGGCAGCAAGAACAAATAGGCAGAGATGGTCTCATGACGAACAAGACGATTCTGCAAAGGGCTTGATTTCTTGCCAAAACCTGCCGCAAGTTTTACCTTTGCCAAGGTTTCCTCCATAACTAAAGCTACGAATACATTTCAGAATGCACCATCAGCAACACTCTAAAACCAACAATTTAAACTATAATCCAAAGGACATCACAGCTATCTGCCTGAGCCAGGCTCCACCTAGTAAAAAAGTCCCCCTCCAAGAAGGTATTCATGATTGAAACTTCATGGAGAAGGACTTTTATCCATAGCTACAGTAACTGCCGGCTACTGTGCAGTGGCGTTTGCATTGGCGGCGTACTGGGCGACGACGGTCGCAACATCCTGTCCGGCACCAACCTGCTGCAGCATGTTCCACCACTGGGTGCGAGCCTCAGCCCAACCGGTGGTTACCTGATAGTAGTCACCCAGGTAGGGCATCAGCACAGTATACTCGTCCATGATGGCATTGTCAGCCCAAATATTGGACAGATCCACGCCCTCGGCTGTATTGCGGACGGCAAAGTAATTGGCAGCCTTTACCGCATCAGCAGTGGCGGCGGAGTCGCACATATACTTGATAAAGGTCTTGGCAGCGGCAATCTTGTCGGCATTGCCGTTGTCAAAGATTCCGAATCCCCAGATGCCGCCCTGAAGCTTGGTGTCAGTTCCAGCCTGCGAGGGGAAGGCCACAAACATAATGTCCTCTCCATTGAGGGTCTTGGCGGCACCAGTGTTGGCAGAGTTGGGGTTCAGCTGCTGGGCAATGTTCCAGCAGAAGGCCATCTGCAGCGTTCCATTGTAGAACAGGGCAATCTCGTCACCACCAGCGATGCCGGCGTCGAAGTTGATTCCATCAGTGGCATACAGCTTCTCCAGGGCCTGCACGTTCTTGGGATCATCCCAAGTGTACCTGGTGTGGGCAGCATCGGTGAAGGTTCCGCCATACAGGTTGTTCACCAGGGCACGGGTTCCCTGATCTCCGCCCTGTCCGACACAATACACTGCGCCAACGTTCTGATAGCCGGCATTGTAAAGGGCCTCGACAGCCTTGAAGAAGTTGTCGGTGGTCCAGGTGCGGGTTTCCTGATCGATATACTGGAGGGCGTCAGCCTTCTCGAAGGCGGCCTTGTTGATGGCCATACAGTGGGCGGTCATAACCAGCGGGTATTCGTAGGCGGCTCCGCTCTCGGTAAAGCAGGCCGTCAGGGTAGCCGGATTAATCTCGGCCTTGTCGGTGGCATCGAACAGGTCGGTGGTCATACCGGTCAGCTTGTCAGCGGTGGAAACGCCCTGGTACTTGAAGTTCTTGATCTTGGGAGCGCCCAGGAAGTAGGATTCGTTAGCTTCGTAGGACAGAACGTTGTTCTCGTAGGAGACGTACTTGTAGGGGCCTGCGCCCAGGGGCTTGGTGGTCTTCTCGCGGATACCGCCCAGGTCGCCCTTGGTGAAGCCGAACTTGTTGTTCTCGTAGTCATATTCGTCGGCGTTGCCGTAGTAGTGCAGGGGAGCGACCTGCAGGGTCAGCTGATAGATGAAGGTGGGGTCGATTTTCTCCCCGGTGATCTCCAGGGAGTAGTCGCCGGTCTTCTTGATGCCTTCGATGTTGGGAGCGCCTGCACCGGTGGAAACGCCCACGGTGTAAGCTTCGCTGTTCTCCATGAGGTCGAACAGGGAAGAGCCTGCGGTTTCTGTTCCGCTCAGGCTGTTCAGGTCGCCTGCGTAGGCGTCGAACATCATATTAAAGAAATCAGCAGCGGTAGCGTCAGCGGCCAGGCCTTCGAAGCCCCATGCGGCAGCGCCTTCGGAAACGTTGGTGCCGTAACCGGCAGCGATGCAGTAGTCAACGATTTCCTGTGCAAACTTGGCACCGGCCTGGTCCAGGTCGGCCCAGAAAGCGGTCTGAGTAGCCTCGTCCCAGTTGGTGAAGTCAGTGTTGTCACGGCCGGCAGCGCACAGCAGGTTCATCAGGGTGTCCATGCCGTCGCGGTATGCTTCCATGCCAACGATCTTCTGGGAGTACAGGGTGGAAGAACCGTCGTAGGTGGGGTCGGTCAGAACGTACATGCTGAAGATAACGTCGTCAGCAGTCAGGGGAGTGCCGTCGGAGAAGGTCACATCTTCACGCATGGTGATCTTGTAGGTGACGGTGCCGTCAGCATTCTCCACGATCTCGCAGTTTGCCAGGGAGTGGTAGGTGTAGTCAGTGCCGGTGTAGGGAATGACTTCACCTTCCATGCCGTTCAGAACAACGTTGCCTTCACGGTCGGAAGACAGCAGAGTGACCTGGGTCAGGCCGACAGCGTCCTGGTCATACTGGGTGTCAGCGAAGAAGGGGCTGAACTTTTCGGACATGTAGTCGTTGGCGTAGACGATGGTGTCAGCGCCGGTGGAAGCAGGTGCCTCGGGAGCGGCAGCAGCGCCTTCGGTGGCAGCGGGAGCTTCGGTAGCAGCGGGGGCTTCAGTCTTGCCGCCGCAGCCAGCCAGAATACCAGCAACCATGACGATGGCCAGAGCCAGAGACAGAAGCTTTCTCAGGTTGGAATTCATTTCTTTTTCCTCCTAAAAAATATTTATTTAACGGTTTCCCGAAAAATACGGAATGAGTAGGCTGCGGCGGCCGCACACGGATATTTCATATCCGTGTAAAAAACACCATG
>CALEFI010000090.1 GCA_937876905.1 uncultured Treponema sp. | reverse complement strand
TGACGATGTGGCCCAGGGGATAGGTAAAGTTGTGCTGCACCATCTTTGGGTAGCCGGAGGTGCCGGAGGTAAAGTAGAGCAGCATGATGTCCTCATTGGTTGCAGCATTCGTTCCCTGGGGGCGGGCAAAGTCTGCGGAAAGGGCGGGGTATTCCTCTGCAAAGGAAATCCAGCCTTCCCGTGGAGCACCGGTTGTCACCAGCCTCTCCACCGTGGGGGAGCCGGGGCGGGCAAGGTCAATCTGCTTTTGGAGCTCCTTGTCCTCCAGGGACACAATCATCTTGATGGCCGCCGCATTGGTGCGATACTCAATGTCGCTTTTTAGCAGCAGGTTGGTGGCGGGCACTGCGATGGCGCCAACCTTGTGGAGGGCCAGCAAAAAATACCAGAATTCATAGCGGCGGCGGAGAATCAGCATTACCGCATCGCCCTTCGTTATCCCATTGGACAAAAGAAAGTTAGCTGTTTTGTCGGAAGCCACCTTCAAGTCCTGGAAGGAAAAGGTTCGCTCGGCCCCCGTGTCGTCGCACCAGACCAGGGCGGTTCGTTCTGGCTCCGTGCGAGCATATTCGTCCACCACGTCATAGGCAAAGTTGAAGTTTTCTGGGATTGCGATGGAAAAATTGTCTTTTAGTTCTTGGTAGTTATTGTAATCGGAATTTCCCTTTACATATTTTTGGAACATCATTCTACAAAAGACCTCTTGCAAAAATCACATTCGGGCGGTTTTCCTCGGACTGCCCGGTAGAATTTTGACACCGTCCCATGGAAAAAGGTTGCATCTTTCTGGAAAAAAACTGCGGATGCACAGAATCGATGTCGTGGAGCATAGTAGGGTATTCTGACACTTTTGTCAATTATGTCACCTTGGGCTGAGGGATGGGCTTTTCCCCTGAGTTTTGCGCCATTCCGGACAGCGGCAACGGAAATCCTCCGGTGAAGCCCTGGACTCGCTCTGATATTTGCCTTGAAAAACCGAGGGATTCGGAGTATAATTGAAGGCACTTTTCAGGTGTCTGATAGGAGCGCTTCCTGTGGATTTTGAGAAGCGGTTTTTATCTATGAGAGTTATGGAGGTACAGCTCATGATTGAAGTTACAAATCTGCCAATTCAGCATGGAAGGGTTCCGTTGCGGGTTGCGCATGGTCATTTTGCGACCAACCATTCCCACATCAACTATTATATCGACATCACCTATCAAAAGACACGCCTGAGCGAGGCCAAGGACAGTGCCTACGAGCTGGTGTCCCACTTCATCAACAATACTCCGGTGGATACCATCCTGTGTCTGGACGGCACGACTGTTTTGGGAACCTGTGTTGCCGAGGAGTTGACCAAGACCGGCTTCTATACCATCAACCAGCACCAGACCATCTATGTCCTGGAACCAGAGTACAACACAAATTCCCAGCTCATTTTTAGGGACAACATCAAACCCATGATTCAGGGAAAGCATGTTCTGATTCTGATGGCCTCTGTTACCACCGGTTTTACTGCCAGCCGTTCCATCGAGGCCATTGGCTACTATGGGGGCTATGTGGCTGGCATTGCGGCAATATATCGCGCTGTAGACGAAATCCTGGGGTATCCTGTCCGTTCAGTCTACAGTGTGAGTGATCTCCCCGATTACAGGAGCTATGACCACCGGGAGTGCCCCTACTGCAAGAACGGACAGAAGCTGGACGCCCTGGTCAACAGCTTTGGCATTTCCGTGCTGTAGCATATCTGTTGTGGGCCTGCTGTCCTGCTGGTGCAAAGGCCATCGGTGTCGGTTTGGCCGCCGATGGCCTTTTCGTAGCTTACTGGGCGGTGGCGGGACTCACGTACTTGATGACCACGGCGGACATGATGTCTTTCTTGCCATTCCTTTTGTCTATCAAAATGTTGATGATGTCGTCGGCCTCGGGATATTGCCGCTTGGCCTCGTCCATCAGCAGGGTGAAGCCGGAGCGGTTTTTCCTAAACTCCATGGTAACTCGTCCGAGCACCTCGAAGTTGGTGTGGGCAGTGACCACGACGCTGCTTCCTTGGATTGGCGCAGTACTACAGCCAGAGAAAACAAGGGCTGCCGCTAGGACCGCCACAACAAAAAGCTTGGTTTTCATAGAAACCTCCTTGAAAATGAAAAAGTTAAATCCGATTATACCCCCCCCCCTATACCTGCTTGTCAAGGGGGTTTTGGCAAGAAAATAAAAAAAACGGGATTTTTGGGAAAATGAAGGAAAGGATTAGGTTGCGGTGGGATTGTGGCGGGACTAGACTGACTGGATGCGGGCGGCCTCCATTTTAAATAGGCGATGGTGTGCTTTCCTCATACAGGCAGTCTGGGCAGTAGTCTATGTCATTGTTCCAAGCAACGCTACCGTGTTCTATGCGGACATTCTTGAAGAATTCCTTGTTTTTCAAGGATGCGAAGCAGGGCAGGTGGTAAATTTTCTTTACGTCGAAAAATCGTTCCTCGTTGCTGGTGAATTTGATTTTAAGCATGAAATTCGGCAGGGCCTCCACAGAAACTGCACGGGGGAGCAAGGGCTGGCCGTAGATAATCTCTTCCAATGAAAATTCCTCACTGTAAGGGTTTGATTTTGAACACTTGCTCGTCTTCTACCGCAAGCTTCCAATTCGCTGCCAGTTCATCTTGATGGAGCAACGCCCAAGCCTTCACGAAGGCTGTCTGCTTTGCAGGAAATGACCCTGTGATTATTTCTCCATTCAGGTCGAAGGACGCTTCAAATTCATTGTAGTAAGCATGGAAATGTGGCAGATGATGTTTGTCATTGTCTTTCCAGTTCATTTTAATCAATATTCCAAAAACATGGATAAAACCGGCCTCCTTGTCTGAAACTATACACGGAAAAGGCCGGGAATGCAATCTTGCCAGGGCTGCGAGCTGGAAGCCATGCTGGATTTCAGGTGGTGTTGTAGCGGGTGTTTGGATTTTCTTGGTCTCCATTTTGAACAGGCGACGCTGGGAACCAATTTCCACGGCTGTCTAATAATGGTACTTGCAGGAAGCGATGAGGATGGAATTTTCAGAAACCTTGTACACGAGGCGATGCTCATGGTTTATCCTGCGTGACCAATAGCCAGACAGCTCATGTCTAAGTGGTTCTGGCTTGCCGATTCCAGAGAAGGGAGAGCGAAGGATGTCCCGTATCAGTTCATTGATTCTCCTGAAAAGCTTCTTGTCTTCGGTTGCCCAGGTGTGATAGTCAACGAAGGATTCCTCTGAAAACACGATGTTCACAGGTCGGACTCCGAGAGGACATGGAGCCGCTGTCCGTTTTCTAGGCTTGCGATGGACAGAAGCAGGTGTTTTCGGTTTTCCGGGCTTTTCAGCAGGTAGTCGGTGTCGGTTTGGACATCCTGCACTATGATTTCTATTTCCCTGTCAGCGAACAAATTCTTGATGGTCTCAATAAAATTGGCATTCAATTCCTCTGTTCTCAGGGTAAAAGAGCTAACCATCCTTGGCCTCCTTGCCTGAAACTATACACGGAAAAGGGCGGGAATGCAATCTTGCCAGGGCTGCGAGCTGGAAGCCACGCTGGATTTCTAAGGGGAAAAATCTTTATCTGTAAAATGCAGGAAGAATTGACAATCATAAAATACAAGGAAGAAAGGAGTTCTTGGTTCATGATTAAGCGGGATTTCTCATATCTCGTCAACCTCAGAGATAAATCTTTGAGGTTAGGCATTTAAAATTTAATTAATCTAAAATGATAGGATACTGGGGATTGCTATAGACAACTTGCAAATATTTAACGGTAGGTATTTTCCATAGTTCCCCATCAAGCATACTGAACAAGATTCTAAACATCAGGTTTTGCTTTGCTTCTTTTTCAAAATCAACTGAAACATTTTCATTCCTGATAACGAAGAAATCTTTTAAATATAGTTTCATGCCATTTCGTATCATCATTCGTGATTCTGTTGAAATAATTTTGTTTCTTTCGAGAGAGTCAAATAAATTGGTAATTAAAAATGCCATATAAAGATTTGATTTGAAAGCTCTGTATCCATCTTTTTGTATATCTGGATCATCAATAAAATATTCTATAGGCAATGATAAATCGTTGTCGAAGAATAATTTTATTATATTCCAAGATGGTGTTACTCCTTTTTTCCATCTAGATATATACAGTTTTAAATCAAGTGGACTTTCTCGTTTCCCATTTACCGTTATCTGGTTTTCCCAATACCTTATTACTTTATTTATATCTTTGACCCAAGAATTTAATAGAGAAAATGAACTTGCAATAGGTGTAAAATCTTTTTTATAATTTTCATCATCACCAAAAAAATCGAATAGTGAAAGAGTCCAATACATTGCCTCATATTTGGTTTCATTTGGATTGTTTTTTCTACGGTTTTGTATTTGGAAATAAAGAACTTTTGCTAATGCATAACAAAAAAAATGTTCTGCCATTTCTTTGGTTAAAGGGGGATTCAGTTGAGTAGCCTCAAATAAAATCATAAAAAAATCAGATATGGCTGTTTGCTGGAATCCTGTCAAATATCCTTTTTCTTTTGACCATTCAGCCCATCTATCAATTCTTTTTGAAAAATCTATCAATATATCAAAATCATTGTTAGTCATTTTTGATAGGTCAAGTTCTGCCATTCTACTAATTTTTTTCTTATTCGATTCATAAAATTGGTCACCATCAACTTCATTGAGAGATGAGAACGTTATTGCGTCGGATAAAATTTTTATTGCTAATCCTATATTAAGTCTTTGATTCATATAATTTCCTTCCATACAACCAATAGATATTTTGATTAGTCTTCTTATCTTAAGTTATCTCATAAGGGAATCCTTGGCCGCTTCCCATGAATTGAAGGGAATGCGCTTTCCCTCCCTGATTTCCTGGCTGATTGCCTCCGCCTCTTGGATTGCCAGAAGGCTTTCCTTGCTGGTGGCATCCAGCCGCACGTCAAAGGGAAAGCCGCCTGCTTGGATTGCCTTCCGTAGGAACACGTTGATGGCCGTGGTCAGGTTCAGGCCCAGGTCGTTGAAGATGGCCTCGCTTTGAGACTTTACCTCGGAATCTATTCTTACAGTAAAATTTGCAGCTGCCATAAGATTGCCATCCTTTGCATTGGATTGTATGTTTAGTATATGGGTATATAAGTGGAAAATCAAGATAAAACCGGGATAGTGTCCTTTCCGTTTGGAAGCCAGGCTGGATTTCCGGCAAATTTCCCCTTATACTATTACTGTGGGCTGGAGGATTCTGGCCCTTGCTTTCAGGAGGTTTATATGAGCAAGTCATATTTGGGAATCGGACTGCTTTCCATTATTGCGGGGCTTTTGATGCTGTTTTCCCCAGAGGCGTGGACCAAGGTGATGGTGATTGTCCTTGGGATTGCAGCCATTGTGAACGGGCTGTTCAACCTGATTTACGTGCGGCGGGTCTTTGACGATGCCTATTTCCGCCGGAGCGTTATCATCCGGGGCTTGCTGAGCCTGGTGGTGGGTCTGGTGGCCGTGATTCTGCCGTTGGCCCTAGCCGCCGCAATTTGGACCACCATGGTCTATATACTGGCCGCCTACTTGCTGGTGTCCGCCCTGCTGGAGCTTTTTGCCACGATACGCTTGCGCTCCTCTGGGATTGACGCGCGGCCCTACTACGGCGAGATTGTAGGCTCAATCATCCTTGCGGTAATTCTCTTCGTCATCCCGGCACAGGTGGGTGTGCTGCTGGTGCGGATTTGCGGCGTTTTGCTGGTGCTGTCCGGGGCTCTCATCCTTGCTTGGCAGTGGCGGAACCGGGGGATGGAGCATTATGTCCACAGCAAGGCGACGGACTAGTCTCCTGCCAGAGCCGCTTCCTTTTCGTGAATCTTGTTCCTGTGTCCTTGTTGTGGTAGACTTCCCCCGTATGGAGGTAATTTCATGGGAAGGAAGAGCTGTCATCAAATTGCAGGGGCCTTGCTTGTCCTCGTGGTGTTTTCTTGTTTTGCAGGTTGTGGTTCGGTGCCGAAGGCTTCTCTTGCGGGGAATTTCTACACCTACGACTATGAGCTTTTGCTCTCCTTCACGGAAAGCTGCTATCTGTACCAGCAGTCGGCAGGCATGAGGATGTATCAGGATTACACCAAGACAGCTTCCAATGTGGTGGTGCAGATGCAGGATTCGGGATTTGTGGAGCCGGACTACGGCTACCTGCTGGAGATTTCACCTTCGGGACGGATTTCCAGTCGGGACAATGCTTCCGTAATAGGAAAATATCATGACGACGGAACCTTTTACTGGCAGGGGGTGGAGGAGTCCGGCGGTGTCCTGCGGAACCTTCTGGTGCGGGGCAAGCTGCTTCCCTCCCGTGCTCAGGATCGGGCGGATTCACGATATGACGGAAGCTTTGTGCTGACAGATCCGGGAACAGGGCGGGAGCAACAGGTGCTGGTTCAGGATGGACTGTATTTCTGGCACTATGCCCAGCCCAAAGAAGATGACTTTGAGCCATGGCCTCTGGTGGTGCAGCCGGACGGCAGCATCGACTACCATCTTGAAATGATTACCCGCTCCGGCATGGCCGGCATGTATGACATGACCTTTTCCTCTGAAGTGTATACCAGCGGACAGGTGGAGCTTGACGGCTCCATTTCCGTGTCCTCAATTACAAAGACGCTCGGCACCGGGATGATGGCCCCCCAGGAGGCGAAAGTCAACTATGTGGCTACCAGCGGTTCCCAGCAGCTGCAGGAAAAGTTGGGGCAGGAAATGGGGCGGACGCTCGCCGGTGGCTCCAAGGCCGCTTCCAAGAACCTTGCCGGTGAAATCAGGAAAAATCCTCCGCCCCTGTGGTTTGCGGCTGATTTGGACACCTCCCCAGGTGTTGCTGCTGGCCGGGGTATGAAGCGGCATGAGGACAGGGCTGTGGCTTTGGAGCTGGCAGAGGCTGCGGCGGTGGCAGAGGCAATTTCTGCCATCAGCATAACCGTGGCAAGGGAAAGCCGTGGATATGAAACCAATCAGGAGCGGCGGCTCTACGAGGTGGTGGAGACGGTGGCAAGCCGCAGCCATGACTACCGGGTGGTGAATTCCCTGTATGATTCAGAGTCTTCCACTGCCTATGTCATGGTGGAGATGGAGGCCGAGTGAAGCCGAATCAGAGGGTTCAGTCTGGCTTGTAGTGCTTTTTGACGGTGGCAGGAGCTCCTGCCACCATGGCATTGGAAGGAACCGTGTTCAGTACCAGTGAGCCGGCGCCCACTACGGAACCAGAGCCAATTTCCTGGCACAGGATGGTGGAACGAGTTCCTATCCAGCATCCTGATCCTATGTTTATGTCCTGGATGATGCAGTCGCCGGCCCTGCTCCGGCTGCTTCCCAGGTGGTGGCTCTGGCAGTTCAGGATGGTTTCCGGCCCCACCTGACACCCCTCACCGATTCTTATGCAGGAATTGCCGATGGTGTAAAAGTGGCAGTTGCGGCCAATCCATGTCTGGCGGCCAATCTCCAGCTTCCCGGAACCATAGAGTCTGAATCCTGCATTGATTCTTGCGGTGGAATGTACCCTTGCTCCCATCAGTCTTAGGATGAGCCGTCTCCAGCCGTAGCAGGAGGAGGGGAGGATGTCCAGAAAAAAGCTGAGGATGAAGCGGACAAGTGAAATCATTGGGGTGTCTCCTTGGACTTTCTGATGTAGTCTGGCCGTACCTGATGGGGATTGAACCAGTTTCTATATGCTTCGGCTATCTCCTTGTCCTCCCGCCTAAGATATTCCTGCCATATATCCTCCCGAATCAAGGTGTATGGGCCGTCCAGATGCTGAATCAGGGAATTGATTTGGGAGCCCAAATCTGGAAAAAAGGCAGCCATGTGGTGATGGCTTGGACCACAGGCAATTCTCCATGTCTTTTCCGGTGGAATGTAGAAATTGGGAAGCCAGTTCAGGGCGTCCTTCAAGTCCTTGTGATATGTATAGACGTGGTTCAGCCCCAAGTGGGCGATGAGCAGGCTGTCCTCCTCCAAGCTTACTGACTGGATGACCTCCCTGTAATAGCTGTAGGGTGGGTCTGTCTGTGGGTCGTAGTTTTTTGCGGTGGAAGGAACGAGTAGCACGAACAACAGCGTGGAACAAAAGAGCAGGGAATTTTTCCCGGTAATGGGCGGAAAGCTGCTGCCTCCTGCGGAAATCCTGTCCGAAAGCTTTGTCAGAAGGCTCCATCCAAAATACAATACCAGCGGAATTCCCAAGGGAAGGCCATTGAGCAGCATTCGCTGTCCCATATCACTCTCCAAATTCCAGAAGGGAAAGTAGAGGATTGGAATCAGCAGGGCCAAGGCTCTTCCTGGAATCCGTACTATGAAGGAGAAGAGGCCAACAAGGTACAAGAGTACACTATGTGCTGCAATTTCCCATGACGCATACTTTCCTATCACCCGCTGGAAAGAGGAGGATTGGAATGGTAGCTGGGGCAGGGAGAAGGACTGGAAGAATCTCGGACTGTGAAGCTGAAAGAAATGGAATCCCAAGATGGCAACAAATGCCACGCTTGCTCCAGCAACAATGAGCTTGGCTCTTGACGGAGGTTTCCGTCCGGCCATTTTTCGTGAAACCAGCAGCCACAAAAAAATGCCAAGGCTTCCTGCTATAGACAAGACCATGGTGATTTTATGGCTGGCCATAGACAGTAGAAAAAAAACCAGGGCAATTACTATCCGTGGCCAGGTGATTTTTTTGATGCAGAAGGCAATGCAGATGGCATAACACAGGAGAAGAAAGATGCCTGTCTGGTTGTTGATGTAATTCACGCTCATGGTGGCGAAGGACGGGGACAATCCACAGACAATGAACCCCAGGAGGGACAGGAAGCTGCTCTTGGTCAGGACAAAGAGCAATTTCCAGATGGCCAGGCTGGTGAGGGCAGCGGAAAGGGCTGCCCACAGCTTGACTCCCTGAATGGCATCACCTGTCAGAATGCCGCCTAGTCCACACAAATAATAGCCAGGCTGGAGACCGGGGTTTTCCAGCCTGCCGGTTTCCATCAAGGATTTTGCCTGCAAAGCGTAGTAGTAGCCGTCCAGTCCATTTGGCTCCAGCGACTGATTCAGCATGAAAAGGCGGGCAAGGAAGAGGGCTGTGAAGGCTGTTGCAAGAAGGACGGTAGAAAAGACCTTTTCTTGTTTCGCTGTCATGTTTGATTGCTCTCTTCCAACAATGGTTCATACATCATGAGGGCATGGTTTTCCGCCACGAATTCATCGGGAAGGGTGTGTCGCTTTCCGTCCTCATCTACATAATGGTGCCGCCAGATGGTGTTGTGGCGGACATAGGCATTGCCGATTTCAGCAGTAATCCAGTGTTCCTTTTGATAGACCTCGTAATGATGGACAATTGGTTGCCCCGTCCGCCACTGACCGTACAGGTAGTGGTGGTCTGTCCAGACCGACAGGAGATAGGGCTGGGAAGTGGAGTTGCGAATCATCAGGTCACGGTAGTTATAGAGGCAGGTGGCCCCGCTGCCAAAGGGCTGGGTTCGGTTGCTGTCGGGGAACACGTCATAGCTGTGGCGGTAGCGTTCCACCACGGTAAGCGGCGTGTGGAGGGTGAGCCAGTAGACGAGATTGGACAGGGCGCACAAGCCACCTCCTACGGCAGAGGATGGGCGGCCGTTCAGCAGAACCATGCCCTGCTGGTATCCCTTCCTGCTGGTGGGGTTACCGATGAGCCTCCAAAAGGAGAAGACCTTGCCTGGTTCCACCACCACACCGTTCAGTCGGCTGGTGGCAAGCTGCAGGTTGACAATCTTTCCCTCCTGCAAGGCTGTGTCCTCCGGGGAAAGATTGCGACGCAATGGGGTACGATGACTTGCCGCTACATGGGGAAAGGCTTCGGCGGCCTCCTTGCACGGTAAAATGCTGTGACGACTGGCAAAGCGCTTCCTCCACCGCCACCACAGCCAGTGCCGCAGGGCGCTGTAGTAGGCCATGCCCAGCCGTACCCGCAGGAAGGAGCGTGGGCGCTGCGGAATGAACCGGAAGCACTTCATTTTGACGGTATGAATTCCAGATACACTTCTTTCTCGGTCACAACGGTGTATGGCTCCCCGTTCCACCAGATGGTGTTCCCCTCAATCTTGATGATGATGGCAGTGGTGGTCTCCACATAGGAAATGACTTCCGTCTTCAAGAGACGGCCTACTCCCAGTGTCCCCTGAGGAGGGCGGCGGTACGACCAGCCAAAAGCAAATACGTACTTGGCAGTATCAGGAATATCGGTAATAGTATAATAATCAACGATTTTGTAATTATTTCTCCTCAGCTCATCCACTGTGTAGGCAGACCCCCCCTCTGTAATACGTAATGTCTCACCCTCTTTCTCCACCATGATGCCTGTGCCAGTCCCCCTCTGACTTATAAGGTACATGGTGTCGTTTCCGTAGAAGAGGGACATGAACTGCTGGCGGAAATTCTGGCTGCCGTCTTTCATCAGTATGCGGGAGTTCTCCTCCTGGATAGCCTTCAAGGTCTGGACTCCCGCAAAGGGAATCACCTTGCCCTTGTACAGGAGACGGATGTCTGCAAGGCAGGTGTCATCATACTTGGAGCCAGGATATATGTCGAGAATCTTGAGGGTGATGGTTTGGGCTGTTTGGGGCAGGTCAAAGGAAATGGACTGCCAGTCATCCTTTTTGTCCCGGAGGGTGTATTCCTTCTGCTGAAAATGCTGGCCTGCCACCTGGGTAAGGAGCAATTTTTTTACCCGGTTGTTCTTGAGGTAGTAATCCTTTGTGGCAAAGCCATTCACAATTTGAATCTCGTCAAAGCTTACTGCTTCTGCAAATTCCACCGTTATGGACTCACCCATTCCAGGCCCATCTTCTTCTGCCTCGCACCAGGTGGTCTGAAAGTCACCGTCCAGAATATTGATGGGGGGATACAGATATTTGCCGTCAAACTGGGCCTCCACAAGCTCGCTGGTGGCGATGACAGACTTGACTGTAGCCTGCTTTGTCTGGGCCATGAACCAGTTGCCGTCACCTTCTTGGGCGGGAGAGAGGACAGAACAGCACAGAACGAGTGCCATACAGAATGAACGTCTCATAGTTTCTCCTCATCTAGGTAATGAGCTGTATTATAACCCCTTTTCTTGAGTTGGGAAAGGGGAGCTACCGGCATGTGTAGCCGATGTTGATGGAATTCTACAACCGTGGTAGATTGTTCCCATGGGAAGGATAAGGAAACTGTTGCGGTCTGTCATGGAAATCATGAGGGGGCATCCTGTCCTGTATGGCCTCATTCTAGCAGCCTGCATCCTGGAAGGGCTCGTGATTTGTGAGTACCTTGAGTATCTTGACATGGTAATTTGGTCGAACTGGTTTTATATCAGCCTCACCGCTGTACTCTCCTGTCTCGTGGTCACGCTGTGGAGGGAAGAGCGTGGCGGAACCAAACTGTGGCAGGAGGCCTTGGGTGGACTTGCAGGAATTGCAGTCGGGTTTGGAATTTCGCTGGAGGTTTATGAGCCATTGATGGAGTTTTTTGGGGTCTATACCAGCCTTGTGCTGGTTCTTCTGTTCCTCTACAGTGGCCGCAGGGAAAACAACTTCCTTTCCATGCTGACAAAGGACCTGAGCTTTTCCCTTGCCTCTGGCCTGGCGGTGCAGCTGGGGCTTTTACTTGTACAGATGGCTGTCAACTATCTTATTGTGGAGATGCCTGATTCGGTGAATGAGGCCTTTTTTGCCTTCTCCTGCAGTCTGTCCAGCATGATTTTTGCAGGCATGATGGCGGCACTCCTTTTCAGGAAGGAGCCGCTGGCTTCTAGCGGCAGGGGATTCAGGGTGTTTGTGCTGCGGGTCCTGTTTCCTCTGTACGTTGCATTGCTGGTGGTGCTGTATCTGTATCTGCTGAAGATTCTGGTGCTGAGGACCATGCCGGTGGGACAAATCAACTGGTTCGTGTCCTATGCCTGTGCCGTGTTCATGTTCTTTTACTTTGTGCTGGAGGAATTCCAGCAGGAGCGGCTGGTGGCCTTGTTCCGCAGGTGGGGTGCGGTGCTGATTCTGCCGCTCATTGCAGTCCAAGCGGTGGCGGTGGCAATCCGAATCTCCGCCTACGGCCTCACTGTCTCCCGCTGGTACGGTCTGCTGTTCATGGGATTTTCTGCCATCTTCATGGTAACGACCTTGGTGTGGCAAGGTCAGTATCGGAGACTTTCCTTCCTGCTGCTGGTGGCGCTGGTGGTGGTTTCCACCCTCACTCCCTTGAAGGGGACGAGGGTAGCCTTTGGGAATCAGCAGGGCAGGCTTCAAGCTGTCCTAAACCGTTATCAAGTGGAGACTTCCTATGAGCTTGAGCAGGCGGTGGCACAGATGAGCGAGCAGGAATTGCTCTCCCTCAGCTCCTGCCTCCCCTATTTGGGGAGGCTGACAAGAGAGTGGGGCATGAATTTGTCGGCCGTGGGAGCCTATGACCAGAACTATTGGCACTACTATGATGTCGTTGAGGATGAGCTGAAGCGAAGGAAGGAGCGTGAGTCCCTTGCCCAAGATGAGCTGAAGCCACCGGAGGAAGATACCACAATTGATAATCTCAAGTTTTTCAGCTACAGAAACGAGTGTGATTTTGAACAGGATATTTCCCAGTATGACAACATGGTGATTCTGTATGATTTTTTTGAGACTGATGTGGCTGATCGGCAACAAACTATTTTGCTGCCTTTAGATGCAGCGGGCCATTCCGTGGTTGATGTGACTGACTTCCTGTTTGAACGTCTTAAAAAACGGGAGCACGGTACTAACTATTATGTAGCTGACACGGACTATGGCCTGATTCTCAATCAGGATGGATTCAGGATTGTCTTTCTTAGGATAGAGGTAGATTGGGGACAGCTGGTGGAGGATGGACAGGTGGCCTGTGAGGGATTTTATCGGGGCGAGTTCTCCTATATGGTTTTGTGGTAGGAATGGCAGTTCCTTTCGCATTATTGTGGAGGAGGACTCCCTATGCTCGCCCTTTGAGCAGATTCAGCCTATTCTGCCAAGGCTGTCCTGCCAAGAAATACTGGATACTGTGGAGGAGGCTCGGCAAAGAGCTGACTGGAGCTAGTCTCCTGCCAGAGCCGCCACGGGGTCAAGCCTGGCAGCACGGGAGGCGGGGCTGAGGCCAAAGAAGATGCCTATGGCGGCGGAAAAGACAAAGGCAAGGGCGCAGGCTCCCCACTGGACGGCCAGCCTGTTTCCCATCACCTTTGCCGCCACTGCGCTGATGCCAATTCCCACGGCGATTCCTATCAGTCCGCCCACCACCGTAATCAGGGCTGACTCCACCAAAAATTGAAGGCGGATGACATTGGGGCTGGCTCCCAAGGCCTTCCGTATGCCGATTTCCCTTCGCCGCTCCGTCACCGTCACAATCATTATGTTCATAATGCCGATTCCCCCCACCAGCAGGGAAATGGCGGCAATGCCGGAGAGAATCAGGCTGATGCTGCCGGAAAGCTCCTGGTATTCCTCCAGCAAGGCCTGCATGGAGGTGACGGAGGCAGCGTGCTCCGAGCCTGACACAAAGGTGATGTACTCCTTGATGTGTTCTGCCACTGTGGGCGCCCTGTCCTGATGGGTGCACTGTACAATGATGGTGGAGGCCTGGGCTGCGGGCATGATTTTCTTTGCGTAGAAGCCACGGGGAATGAGGACTATGGAGTCGGTGGGGTTCATGGCGTTGCTGCCGGAAAGCACTCCCGCCACCCGAAAGCTAAAGGTTGCGTTCCCCGCCACTACGGTCACGATTTGGCCGATGGGATTTTCGTCTGCAAACAGCCCCTGGGCAATCTCCGCTCCGATGATAATCCGCTGCTGGCCGGTTACATTGTCGGAGATGGAGAAGTCGCTTCCCAGGTCCAGGCCTAGGCCATTGATTTCAAGGTAGCCCGGCTCGATTGCAGTGGCACCTGTGGTGACGGTGGTCTCGCCCCGGCTCAGTGTCATGCTGAGGGAGTTGGTGTAGTGGATGGACTTGATGTTTGCCACTGCGTCAAAGAGGTTTTCCCGGAAGGTTTCGTTAAAGGTAATGGTGGCGTTGCGCCGCCGCTGCATAAAGCCCGCCGAGATTTCCACCAAGTCCAGCCCCGCCGAGGAAAAGCTGTCCTCCACGGTTTTGGTGGCGCTCTGACTCAGGGAGGTGATGACGATGACGGAGGCCACTCCGATGATGATGCCCAGCAGGGAAAGGGAGCTTCGGATCTTGTTGCGGCGGAAATTTCTGAGGGCAAAGATGAGGTCGTCAAGCAAGGTCTTCCTCCGGGATTTTGCTTGCGCCGCCAAGCTGGTTCTGTCCAAGAAACCCGCCCCCGCCGGGCAGTCCTCCGGTGTCCTGCTGTATCCTTCCGTCCAGGATGGAGATTTGGCGGGGGGCCTGGCAGCCAATCTTGGGGTCGTGGGTGACGATGATGACGGTGGTTCCCTGCCGGTTGATTTGGGAAAAAAGCTCCAGCACTAGGCGGCCGGTGGCGGAGTCCAAGGCTCCCGTCGGCTCGTCTGCCAGAATGATTTTCGGCTGGGTGACGGTGGCCCGTGCAATGGCCGCCCGCTGCTTTTGTCCGCCGGAAAGCTCTGCCGGGGTGTGGTAAAGCCTTTCCTGGAGTCCCATGGCCGCCAGCGCTCCTTCGGCCTGCCGCCGTGCCTCCTTTCGGTGAATTCCCTGATACCGTAGGGGTAGCATTACGTTTTCCAGGATGGTCATGGAGGGCAGGAGAAAATACTGCTGGAACACAAAGCCCACGGTCTTGTTCCGCAGAAAGGCCAGCTCCTTCTCCGACATGGAGGCGGTGCTCTTGCCGCCAATCTCCACCACACCGCTGGTGGGACGGTCAAGGCAGCCGATCATGTTCATCAGGGTGGACTTGCCGGAGCCCGAGGGCCCCATGATGGTGATGTACTCGCCCTGCTGCACGCTGAATGACACTCCTTGAAGGGCCCGCACCTGGACATCGGCTACCTGGTATTCCTTGGTGACGTTTTCCATGCGGATGCAGATTTCCCTAGGGGAGACTGGAGCGGCTGCCGACTCGATGCTGGAATCAGAAGGGAGCTTATCGTCCACCCGGTCCTCCTTCAGGCGGCATCCCCATTCCCGGCCCTCCAAATCCGCCTCCGTCTGGTTCACTGCCCTGCTGTCTACTGCGGCTTCCCGCCTGGAAATCTCCTGGACGGGTGCCGGAAACCTTTGGAGCGGTCAGGGGTTTAAGGACTGCGTTGGGGGGAATCTCGCCGCTGACCACCTTAAAATAGCTGCGGTCGTAGGGCCGTACTTCCACCTCGATTTGCCGGGTGGAGCCGTCCTCCTGAAAAACCTCCACATAGGATCTTTTGTCCATGCCCTGTCCTATGGCTTCCCGCTGAATCAGGGTGAGGCTTTCCGGCGGGCTGATTTCAATTTCGCCGGTGAAGGAATAGTTGGGCAGGATGATCTCCGGGGGATTGGGGATGCGGATTTCCACCTTTACGATGGAAGCCCCCCGACTGGTGACGCTGCCCACCGCAGGATAGGAAACCACCTGGCCCTCGATGATACCCTCGGTGTAGGCTGGAAAGCTACAGTACACCTTCTGCCCCGCCTTGAGCTTGGGTGCGTCAGTCTCCACCACCTCCACATAGGCTTTTAGATAGTCCCGCTGAATCAGGGTGCCCACCGTGTCCTTGGCCTCAAGATAGTCTCCCACAGCGGCGGTAAAGTCCGCCACCACGCCGTCAAAGTTAGCGATGATGTTACGGTCCTCAAGCTTTTGCTCCAGCGCCTTCCGTTGGTAGGCCATCAGCTCAAGCTCCTTGGGACTACCGCTAATCTTCTTTTGGGCAGTGTCAAAGTCATGCTTTGCCAGATCGTACTCCTGGTCTGCCTTGTCCAGCTCCATCAGCACGTCGCCCTTTTTTACCCTGTCGCCAACGGCAACATAGACAGCGGTGACGGTACCGTCGCCTGCGGCAGTGAGGGTCTGTGTTTGTGCCGCCTCGATGGTGCCGGAGACCTCGATAATGTTTGTCACTGTCTCCGTGATGACCCGGTAGGTAGTCTGATCCTTTCTGCCGCTTCTGAAATTCCTCTGGCTCAGGATGATGATGGAACCAAGGATAACTGTGGCGGCAATTACCAGTAGCATTACAGTGACAAGGGGATGAGGAAGCCGGCGTTTTTGCTGCGTCATCAGTCCACCTCCTGAACAAAGAGCTGGCGGGTGGAAATGCAATGGAGTAGCAGCTCCAAATCAGCCACCTCACATTGAATTTCTGCACGGTTTCGGTTGACAAGGGCCTGGCGGTATTCGGTCTCGGAGGTCATGCCCTGGTTGTACAGGCTGATGGTGTCTTCAGCCAGCTGCCGGTACAGCTCTGCCTCCTCCAGGGCAACCTGCCTGCTCCAAAGTAAATCCTCCCAGGTGAGCTCTGCATTTTCCACGGCCTCTTTGTAGTCCTCCTCCGCATCCTGAATCTTGAGGCGGGCGAGATCCAGATTGAGTCGGTTCTGCTGGCGCTGGAGGCTCTGAGTCCTCATGTCGTTGGGGGACCAGCTGAGGGAAAGCTGGGCGGTGGGGCCGTGCTCCTCACCGGCAATCGGGATGGCTATTCCACTGGTGAGTCTGCCGCCCAGGGCCTGGAGGGAGAGGGCTGCGTCCACCGTGTCTGGCTGGGAGCCTGCGGCCACCGACTGGTTCTGGTAGGTGTAGCCCGCCTCCGCCGTGAGGGTGACGGGGAAGTCTGCGTCCAGCTCCATTTGCGTAGTGGCAAGGCTCCACTGGGCGGACTCCATGGCTGTATATTCTTCTATTGGCCTCAGTGGAAGGGTGTCCAGTATTCCTGTGGCGGCCACCAGTGCCGCTGCGGAGGAAAGGCTTTCCAAGGACAGGGTTCCCGCTGCCAGCCTGCATTTTTGGGCAAAGAGCTCCAATTCTCGCTGGAGGTTGCGTTGCTGCCGGTCAGCCGTCCGCTGGGCGGAAAGGACCTCCAGCTGGGTGGTGCGGTATCGGGTGGAGCCGGCCCCGTATCCTTGGACTCGCAATGTCTGGAGATCCAGCTCCTTGGTGTAGACGGCGCTTTGGGAGGACAGCAGGGAGGCATAGCTGGAATACAAGTCCTTGATGGTGGTGTAGAATTCTCGCTCCACTGTCAATGCCTGGTTTTGTATCCCACGCTGGGCCTCCAGCAGGCTCCGTTCCGACTTCAGCAGGGAGAGTTTGGCCGCCTTGCCGCTGCCACCAAGAATTTCCGTGCCGATGGAGACGCTTGCTCCCTGGAGCCCCTGGGCACCTGCTGCTTCCCGGCTCCCGGCGTTTGCCGTGCTGAATTGCAGGGGAACCTGGGCCTCAACATAGGTTCCGTTGAGCCGGGGGAGGGAGACAGTGAGGGAGGGGTCGCTTCTGATGATGCTGGAGCCGATGGAGATGGTACCGGTGGAAAGGTTGAGCTTTATCCCCTGAGAGATTTTCGTTGACTGGTGGGAAAGCTCCCGTTGCTGCAGTTGAATCAAAAGCGTCTGAATTTCCCTATGGTTGGCAATGTAGGCGGCCAAAAGCTCCTCCAAGGATATTCCCGCCGGATTACCTTCTGTGGCGGATGGTGATGAACCGTCCTGAGCCGCCACTGGCAGCATCGTTGCCTGTACGACAAGGAGGCTCGCAAGGAAAAAGGAAAATACTGCCTTCACGGGAGATTGGAATGACATGGAATCAATATACTCAGCCTACCTTAAAGTACCCTTAAATGTCTAGCGCCTTATGCCGGGGGATGGCAGGGCCAGAACATAGCCTCCGCTGCTTCCTGCCAGCTCCCCGCCTTGTGGCTACTGGTCCATGATGGTGATTTCCACCCGGCGGTTGCGGGCCTTGCCTGCCTCCGTGGTGTTGGGGGCGACGGGCCTTTCGGCACCGAATCCCTGGGTAAAGATTTGATGGGCGTGGCGCACTCCCTGCTGCACCAGATATTCGGCTACGGCCCTGGCTCTCTCCTGGGAAAGCTGGAGTCGGGCGCCAGCAGTGCCGGCCAAGGCAGTGTGACCGCTGACCATCAGGTCGTTGTTCGGGAACTGTCTGAGGATGTCGGCAATCTTTTTTAGCTTGGCCTTTTCCGAGTCCAGCAGGATGGCGGAATCCGGCTTGAACTGGATGTTTTCTATGCTGATGGTGAGTCCCTGGTCGTCCTTGCGGAGCGAAACATCCTCCAGCCCCAGGTTTTCAATCGTCTTTTGTACCTCATCAATCTTTTCCACCGATGGAGCCACAAAGTCGCTGACTTCCGCTTGGGCAACGCCCTGGAACTCGAAGGTGTTGCCGAACACAGTTTCAATCACGATGCGGAACTCCTCGTTGTAGCGTGACAGAGCCCCCTTGTGGTTGTCCCAGTACAGGGTCTGGTGAGAAAAGCCCATGGTGGTGGCGGGTAGGTCCGAGGTAAGGCTGGCCCTGTCCTTGACGGTGGGGCTGTCGTAGTAGATGTTGTAGCGCACCTCGATGACATGGAGTGTGCGCCCCTCTTCTTTTACGGTGCCGGTGTAGGTGTAATGGGCGGAGAAGGGCACAATCCAGGGCTCCTGGATGTCAAAGCTGCGCCGCATGTCGTGGGCTTCGTGGCCCTCAGCCGTCCAGGACTCTCCCACCTTTACGTCCCTGCGGGGAAAAATCGGCACGTCTCGTACCACCGGCATAAAGTATTTCTTTTCGATGTCATAGGTACCGAGTTCGTCACGCATAAAGACGCTGGGATATTCCTCGCCCCATACGGGAATCTCGTTCTGCCGTCCGCTGGTGCTCTCCGTCACCATGAAGGTAGCCTCGTGCCGGGCAGAATTCCCCTCTACCTTGGTGACCTTGGCGGAGATGCGGTTCACCACCTCGGCATAATGGGAGAGGTAGCCGTTGAAAAAGACATTTTCCTGGACGGATGAAAGGATGCGGTAGGACTCGCCTTCCGTGTACTTGTAGCGGAAAACCTCTGCCGTCGCAGGCAGGCCAGAAGCTGCCAGCACCAGTACAGCCAGCAGGATGCCGGAAAGATTTTTTTTCATGGTTCCTCCTTTTGCCCCGCCATGACGATGTGGCAAGCCCTTAGTCCTAGATTTTTGCGTAACGTTACATATAAATATAGCATTATTGACTGGAATGTTACAGTGAGCTCTGGTTTTGCTGGACATTTGCTGCGGAAGGGGGAAATGGCAGGGCTTGCGGGAAGGCCGGCAACATGGTTCCGGCCGGGGGCATCTTCAGTTGCCCGCATTGGTTCTGGAAGTCTGCATCCTGTGCGGTTTGGCGGGAGCCGGAATCGGGCGGGAGGAGTGCTTTGTGGAAGGGAGAAAATAGGAATGGGCAGATTCTCGCTCCTAACTCCCATCAGCAATGTAACGGGCGCGGCTGGTGTCTGTCTCGAACACGTCTACGGCATGGAGCCTGTTCCCCGGTGGCAGGCCCCCCTCCGCATCAATGGCCTCCTGCAGCTGGCCGAAAATCCACTGGGCAATCCGCTCGGCACTGGGATTCTGGTTGAATATGGAGTTGCCATCCTTGTCTACCAGTTCGTTCAAATGAGTGTGATCCAGGCGCTCGCAGATATGGCGCAAATTCCGCTTGAGGATGGTAAAATCGAAGAGCATTCCACCCTCGTCAAGCTCCGTTCCCCGCACGTGGGCAAAAACTCTGTAATTGTGGCCGTGGAGATTTTCGCACTTGCCATGGTAGTCCTGTAAAAAATGGGCCGCCGCAAAGCCAGCCTCAACTCGCACTTCATACATGAATACTAGTATAGCACAGGGAAATCAAATGGAAAAGGGGAGTAGCAGTCAGAACCGTCGGCGGAAAACAGGTGCTTTCATCCCGTCTTCAAAGACAGCCCCTTTACCTCATTCAGGAAGGAAGGGGCAAGGTCGTTATAATCCTCCACGTAGGTGTAGGTATACCCGTCAAGGATGAGGCTCCGGCCGTCATCATTAAACTGATACGCAAAGGAACCGTCATGACTTCGGTATACGGCCCGCCAAATAGAGCCGCTCATTGCAGGGCGAAGAGGTGGTTCAGCGGCCCTCGTCCTTGGCCCAGGTCCAGCATGGCCGCCAGAGCCTGCCGCACATAGTCCTTGGCTCCGCTCACCGCCGCCTCCAGCCTCTGGCCCTTGGACAGGTTTGCCGCAATGGTGCTGGAAAGAGTGCAGCCGGTTCCGTGGGTGTTGGAATTGTGGATTCTTGGCCCGCAAAACCACTGGGCTCCCTCCTTGCTGTACAGCAGGTCATTGGTGGTCTTCAGGAGGTCAGGCTCTGCGTCCTGCAGGAGATGACCTCCCTTCACCAGGACGGGGCGCTGGCATTCCTCCCAAATGATTCTGGCGGCGGCCTCCATGTCCTCCCGCTGCTGGATGGTGACACCGGACAGGGCCTGTGCCTCTGGGATGTTTGGAGTGATGAGGGCCGCCAAGGGAAACAGCCGTTTCTTCAATGTCTGCAAGGCACTCCGCTCCATCAGGGCAGAGCCAGAGGTGGCTACCATTACTGGGTCGATGACAATGTTTGGCGGCTGGTAGCGGGTCAAGATTGAGGCCACGGTCTCCATCAATGCGGCGGAAGGAATCATGCCGATTTTCACCGCCTGGGGCGGAATATCTTCAAATATCATCTCCAACTGCCCCTCCAGGAATTCTGGCGGCACCTCCATAATTGCAGAAACTCCGGTGGTATTTTGTGCGGTGAGGGCGGTGATGGCAGTCATGGCGTAGACTCCATTCATGGTCATAGCCTTGATGTCTGCCTGTATTCCCGCTCCGCCACTACAATCACTGCCTGCTATTGACAAAACGGCCTTCATTTTTCCTCCTGAATCTTTGAAAGATAAGTCCATACTGGTTGCAGGTTATTGTAGCTGTGCAGGTACAGGTCTGCAAGCTCTTGTAGCTTTTCCTGCCGGGTCTCAAATGCGTCATAAACCGCAAGGGTGGGAAATCCGGCGGCAACTGCTGTCTGTACCGCATGGAGGGCATCCTCCACCACCAGGGTTCCGGAAATTCTGGATTCCAAGCGGCGGGCTCCCTCCTGGAAAATCAGCGGCTCCGTCTTGCTGGTGCCAAGCTGGGTGCAGGTGAGGATGTCTTGGAAAAAATGGGAGAACTGGCAGCGCTTCAGGGCGGCCTCCACCTGATAGCGCTCCGTTGCGGTGGCAATCAGCATTCTGACACCCCGCAGCCTCAGTCCTTCCAGAAAATCCGCCACACCCACCTTTGGTTGTACCGTAAAAAAATACTCCTCTTCCACCAGAGCATTGATTTCAGCCATAATTTCCTGGGGGGAATCGGCCAGCTCATAGTCTTCCCTGAGGCAGCAGGCCGACTGGAAAAGACTCAGCGCCTTGAGCCTTTCCTTCAGTCCCGGTGCAGGCATCCGTCCCTTGCCGAACAGGTACCGCTCCCCGGCCTTATTCCAGACATGCATGGAATCAAAGAGGGTGCCATCAAAGTCAAGGATTGCGCCGGTTATCATTCAGCACCCGCTCCTTGAACCATCCGCTGGGTCAGCTGGCAGAGGGTTCGGCAGGCTCCGCTGATGTCCTGGGCGGCAAATATGGCGCTTACCAGGGCAACACCAGCCACTCCAGTACCGGAGAGCTCCCTTAGGTTGTCCCTAGTGATACCGCCGATGGCAACCACAGGAATCGGCACGGCAGCACAAATGGCTGCCAACTCGTCCTTGTCCACTAGTGCTGCATCCTGCTTGGTGGCTGTTGGAAAGATTGCTCCCACGCCAAGATAGTCTGCCCCATTGTCTGCCGCCTGCCGAGCTTCCGCCACCGTCTGGACAGACACTCCCACAATCATTCCCTCACCGACTTGTTGGCGCACCAGGGCAGGATGCATGTCCTCCTGTCCCACGTGGATTCCCTGGGCTCCAGATGCCATGGCAATGTCTACATCGTCATTGACAATGAAGGGAACCTGATACCTGGCACAGAGCCTGGCAATGGACTGTGCCTCCGACAGGAAGGCAGCCCGACTCAAGGATTTTTCCCGCAGCTGGACACAGGTTACGCCTCCCTTGAGGGCGGCCTCCACCTGCTGGAGCAAGGTCTGCCGTCCCGTCCAGCTTCGGTCGGTAACGGCGTAGAGGAGTAGGGAGTCCCTAGCGCACCTCATACCGAGCTCCTGCCTCCAAGTCAGCGGCGGACAGATTGCACACGGCATCTATAATGTGGTTCCGGTAGGAGGCATTCCCCTCCTGGGGAGACAGACGGCGGTGCGCAATTTCCCCCGCCAGTCCCATGGTGCAGGCTGCCGCCACTACAGCCCCCAGTGCCTGCTGACCGTTTGCCGACACAAAGGCAGCCATCAGGGCGGAAAGCTGGCAGCCGGTACCGGTAACTCGTGCCATGAGAGGATGGCCATTCCTGACGCAGTAGGCAGTGCTGCCGTCGCAGATGATGTCTATGGCACCGGTTACGGCGATGATGCAGCCTGCATCCTGTGCCCATGACTTGACAAGGGCCACGGCATCCTGAAGGTTTTCCTCCGTCACCCGGTCGGCACTGTCGGCATCAACACCCTTGGTTGTTCCCCGGCCTTGGAACAGGCTCTTTATTTCAGAGATGTTTCCCCGGATGACGGTAGGATGCACCTCCTGCATGATGGTACAGGCGGTCTGTGTCCGCAGCTGGGAGGCTCCAGCACCCACCGGGTCAAGGATGATAGGATGCCCCAGCTTGCGGGCTGCCTTCCCCGCCGCTTCCATAGAAGTGATGGTGCGCCTGTTGAGGGTGCCGATGTTGATGACCAGGCCGCTGCAGATGGCGCTCATCTCATCCATCTCCTCCAGGTCATCCGCCATGATGGGTGACGCACCGCAGGCCAACAGTACATTTGCGCAATCGTTGACGGTAACGTAATTGGTGATGCAGTGAATCAGAGGGGAAGTCCTTCGGACATTCTCTAGTTGTGTTCCAAGCATAGTCGCTCCTTGCAAAAGAAAGTTGTACAACACCCTCCATCCAAAGGCCGCCGCTACGCCAGGCAGACAAAGAAAAGGGGCATCCTGATGATGCCCCGGTAAAAAATCCACTGAAATCCGACTTCCTACGGCGGCATTATCCGCATCAGGTATAAGGGTCGAAGTTGAATGACTTCCTCTCAGCCTGCCACTACAAGCTCCCCTGTGTTGTCCTGTTAGTATATCCACAGAAGAAAGAAATTGCAAGTGCCGACCCAATCCGAGGAAAACGGACAATCAGCATCATCAATTAGCCGGGACTTGGAGCTCAATGCTCCCCTTGTCCACTTCGTCAAAAAAAATATATATTATAGAGAGAGGCTGTTGAGAAGGTGGCTTCTAACCAGCTTTCGGCGGGATGTCGCCTTGGAGGTTCAGAATGAATACAGGATTGAAGGTGCTGCTGGTGCTTGTAGGCATCATTGTGGTGGTTTGTGTGGCTGGCTGCCAATTTTATAGCAGCAACTACAACAGGATGGTGGAGCTGGACGAGGCTGTTTCCGGCTCCTGGGCACAGGTGCAGAATGTGTACCAGCGCCGCATGGACTTGATTCCCAATCTGGTGGAGACAGTGAAGGGCTATGCCGCCCACGAGTCCCAGGTCTACTCCGACATTGCCGAGGCCCGCTCCAAGGTGGGGGGCGTGGTGCAGATTTCCGCCGCAGACCTTGAGGACCCGGAAAAGCTCCGCCAATTTCAAGAGGCCCAGAACAGCTTGGGCGGAGCGCTCCAGCGACTCCTTTCTGTGACGGAGAATTATCCCCAGCTGAAGGCCGACCAGAACTTCTTGGCCTTGCAGGATCAGCTGGAGGGAACGGAAAACCGCATTACCGTGGAGCGGGGACGATTCAACGAGGCGGTGACTGCCTACAACACCTTTGTCCGCAAGTTTCCCCAGAACATCATCGCCAACATGAGCGGATTCCGCCAGAAGGAAAAATTTGCTGCTGAGGCCGCCGCCCAGACAGCACCAACTGTATCCTTTTAGTTTCGCAGTCATTTTACATCGGAAGGAGCGAATCCATGACAAAAGCAAGCATGTTGCGGCGGCTCAAGCTAAATGACGCCAGCTTTGCCACCATCAAGGAAGCAGTGGCCAAGGCAGAGACAAAGACCACTGGGGAAATTGCCCTGGCGATAACAGCAGAGAGCGCTGGATATTCCGTGTACGAGCTGATGGCAGCCCTTTGCGCAGGTGCCTTGACCTTTGCGGTAATGCTTCCGTTTTCCGGTGCCATCCAGCAGGTTTTGGACAGGGTGATGTGGGGAGCAAGCGTGTGGCATCTGCCTGCCTTCTTTGGAATCACCAACTTTGGCATTACAGCCCTGCTGTTCTGTGTAGCCAATGTCCCCGCCATAGACCGGCTCATCATCCCAGCCAGTGTCCGCCGCAGGACGGTATACAACCGTGCCCTCCGTCATTTTGTAGAGAGTGGGGTCTATGCTACGGAAAACCGCTCTGGCATCTTGGTCTTTGTGTCCTACATGGAGCGGGAGGTGCGGATTCTGGCGGACACGGGCATTAGCGCCAGGATTGACGGCGCCCTGTGGAACCTCATTGCCCAGGACTTGGCAGAGGGACTTGGCACCGAGGATGCGACGAGGGCCTTCGTGCGGGCGGTGGAGCGCTGCGGTGAGCTTCTGGCCGACCATTTTCCTGGTTCCGATGATCCGGTAGAAAATCCCAACGAGCTGCCTGACGGCCTCGTAATTCTTGATGACGAGGATATGGAGTGATGACAAGGTTTTTCAGCTTCAATAAATTGACAGTGGTTCTGACTCTGTTGCTGGTTATGCTGATGGCTCCAGCCGCAGCCTTGGAGGTTCCCGCCTGGTCTGGCCCGGTAAACGACCTTGCCCAGGTGATGACGGCCCAGCAGCAGCAGGAGCTGACGGAATATCTCACCAGCCTGAACCACCAGACTGGCATCCAAATGGCAGTCCTCACCGTTCCCAGTCTTGAAGGCGATTCCATAGAAGACTTTTCCTTCAGGACAGCCAGCGCATGGAAGCTGGGCCAGGCAAAGGAGGACAATGGCGCGCTGCTGGTGGTCTCAGAGGGAGACCGGGAGCTGCGGATTGAGGTGGGCTATGGACTTGAGGGCCTGCTTACCGACGCAAAGTCCGGCCTCATCATCAGAAACATCATCACGCCCCACTTCCGCAACGGAGACTATGGAACCGGCATTGTGGAGGGCATCAAAAATATGGTGGGTGTGGCCACGGAGGATGCCCAGTTGATTTCGTCCAACATGGAGGAGGATGAGGAGGACATCGACCTCCAGTCTCTCGTCGTTTCCGTTGTGTTCTTCAGTCTATATTTTGCCGTCCTGACCTTTGCCATTACCAGGGCGGTGAAGCACAAGGGCAAGGGTGGCGCTTCCGGCAGGATGCCCTCATCCTCCATTGGCGGCTCCACTTCCTTTGGTTCCGGAGGCTTTTCCAGTCGCACTCGTTCTGGTGGTGGAGGCTTCTCCGGTGGTGGCGGTAGCTTCGGCGGCGGCGGAGCCTCCGGTAAATGGTAGACTGCAGCAATTTGGTGGAGGAGCAGTCCGGTTTGGGTCTGCTCCTGGGGTATTTGGCTGGTGCAAGCCGCCTTTACTCCAAATTCAGACGAATTCCTTGCCGGAAAGTTGTCTGAAAATAAAATTTTATTTTATAATTGCCGACAAATGCCCCCTCTTGTGTTGCGTGAGCGTAAAAAAAATGCTAGTCTCCAAATTGTGAGGTATATCACAAAAATATCAACTTGATTAGGAGAAGGCATTGGAAAAGAAGGCTTTAGTTGCGGGCCGAGGGAATGCTGTCTTGAAATTCTTTTTTCGGGTTGGGGTTGTTGTGGGTATCACCCTGCTGATAACATCATTCCTGCCTGTCATGGAGGAGGGGGCAGAAAGTGTCTCCATCGGTTTTTTCTCCTTGGTTCCGGCGCTCTTTCTTGTGGTTTACATCTTCATTACCAAGAGAATCCTTGAGGCATTGGTTCTAGCTTCCCTCATGTGCTTTGTCTTTGCAGACAGGTGGAATTTTCTCTCCTCCTTCAATGCGGGGCTCACCACGGTTATGATGGACGAGGACACGGGCTGGCTCATCATTGTCTGCGGTTTGATGGGAAGCATCATCCAGCTCATCGAGCGAACGGGCGGTAGCCTTGCCTTTGGGCGCTTTGTGGCTGCCCATGCCAAGACACGGCTGGGCACCCTGCTTTGGACCTACCTTTTGGGCATCATCATCTTCATCGACGACTACCTCAACAGCCTGACGGTGGGCTCATGCATGGCTCCCGTCACCGACAAGCACCGTGTCTCACGGGAAGAGCTGACGTACATAGTGGACTCCACGGCGGCACCAGTCTGCGTGCTGATTCCCATATCCACTTGGGCCGTCTTTGCCTCCCGCCTCTTTGTGGACAATGGCTTGGTGCCCGAAGACCAGGCCTTCGCCTACTTCCTCAAAACCATTCCCTACAATTTCTACGCCTGGGTCGCCCTCATTGTGGTGCTGCTGCTGATCTTTCGGATAATTCCGCCCATCGGCCGTATGAAGAAGGCTGATGAGCGGGTAAAAAACGGCGGCCCCCTTGCTCCTCCCGGCTCTGAGAAGATTGACATCCGCGGCGGCTCCCAGGCAGAGACTGTCGGTGCAAATGCCGACATCCAGCAGGGCAAGATGCTTGACTTCCTGCTGCCCATCGCTTGTCTGGTGGTTTCCACCATTCTGTCCGACCTGGACATGCAGATGGGTGTCATCATCACACTAGGCTTTATGTTCTTCCTGTACGTGGGGCGGGGCCTCATTACCGCAGATGAATTCGCCGACTGTTGTGTGGAGGGCATAAAGAACATGCTCCTTCCCCTGATGCTGATGGTGCTGGCCTTCCTGTTCAGCGATGCCAGTGACCGCATTCAATTCACCGAAACCACCATCAACGGGGTACTGCCCACCATGCAGAAAATCCCCGAACTGATGCCCGTAATCATCTTCCTTATCCTTGGCATCACACAATTTATCACGGGAACCAACTGGGGTTTGTACATCATCGCCCTGCCCATCGTGATTCCTCTGTCCCAGGCCGTGGGGGGGAATACCGTGCTGGCTATCAGTTCTGTCCTTTCCGCCGGAGTCCTTGGCAGCCATATCTGCTTTTACTCCGACGCCACTATTATCAGCTCCTCTGCTTGTGGCTGCGACAACTTTGAGCACGGCCTCTCCCAGATGCCCTATGGCTTTATCGCTGCCGCCGTGTCCACTGTGCTGTTCATTGTGGCTGGCTTTATGATGACCTGAGCCTGAATTCGGGGCTGCCGGAAGGCAGCCCCTTTTTGATTTGATTGCTCAGGATGTAAAGAAGCTACAGGCTGCCAGATTCCGCTGCGCCAGGCAGTCCGATGTCCTTGCGGTAGAAGATTCCCTCGAAATCAACCTGCTCCATCATGGTATATGCGGCCTTCCATGCATCTTGAAAGCTGTCGCCGTATGCGGCGGTGGCCAGCACCCTTCCTCCGCTGGTAACAAGCTGCCTGTCTTGTCCCCCTAAGTCAGGACTTCCGCCGACAACTGTAGCTCCGGCTACAAAAACCTTGCTCCCGTCGGCCATCTGCTGGGGCAAGGAAATCCTCATTCCTTTTTTGTAGGCTTCTGGATAGCCGCCGGAGACAGCAACCGGGGCGCACACAAAGCCGGGCTTCCAGTGGAAGGGAAAATCCTTCAAGCTGCCATCCGTGATGGAGCGGCATAGCTGGGCAAAGTCAAAGTCCATGAGGGGGAGCACCGCCTGGGTTTCTGGGTCGCCCAACCGCACATTGTATTCAAGCAGCTTGGGACCCTGGGCGGTGAGCATCAGTCCAAAGAAGATAAAACCCCGGTAGTCCATGCCCTCGGCAATCATACCCTGGAGGGTGGGCTGGAGGATGCTCTGGTGAAAGGCTTCCAGCTGCTCAGAAGTAAGATCCGACACCGGGGCAACGGCACCCATGCCGCCGGTATTGGGGCCGCGGGCACCGTCCAGTAAGCGCTTGTGGTCACGGGCAGGAACAAAGGGCACAATTGCAGCCCTTCCCGCCTTGGCCAGCTCCGGGCTTACAGCAACGGCGGCCAGAATAGATATTTCCACGCCCTGTAGGTATTCCTCCAGCACCAGCTTGTCTCCGGCCGTGCCCAAGGTCTTCTGACCCATAAATCTATGGATGGCTTCTAATGCCTCCTTTGTCGTGGCCGCCACCACCACACCTTTTCCGGCAGCCAGTCCGTCGGCCTTCACCACGATAGGAGCTCCCCTTTCCTGGACGTATGCACAGGCGGCTGCCTCGTCAACAAAGGTTTTGCTCTCACCACAGGCCACACCGTGCCTCTGCATAAACTCCTTGGCCAAATCCTTGCTTGACTCCAGGGCAGCTCCCTGGGATTTCGGCCCCACCACAGGAATGCCCGCATCCCACAGGGAGTCCGCCACACCCTTTGCCAGGGGCTCCTCCGGTCCCACCACCACAAAATCGCACTTTTCTTCCAGGGCGATGGTGACACAGGCATTTTCCAGACTCATGTTTTGGGTACTGGCATGTTCTGCCGGATTGATGTTGCGGCATTTAGACTCTAGGGCGGTGCCTCCATTTCCTGGCACACAAATGATCTCTGTTACAGACGGACTCTTTGCCAGAGCCCAGCAAATGGCGTGCTCCCGCCCGCCGGAACCGATTACAAGCGCTTTCATCCCGTCATCTTAGCAGGGAACCTGCTGTTTTTCAACAGGGAATAGCGCCGCCTGCCGAACGAGGCATTTTCTTCAAATTTCCCCAAAAAGATGATGCGCCATAGTATAGACTCAGTCCGACTGAGTGCATGGTCCCGGAGCGTGCGGGAGCGTAGTCCCAGCCGGTGTGGGAGTTGGCAGTTGAGAACTAGGAACTGGCAACTATATTGACAAGAGCAAAAAGGAGCGGTTGTATGATGGCGAGAAGGAGGATTGTGATTTTCGTGGCGGGGCTCCCGCCACCTGCGAATCTGACCTTCGGTCAGTTCTGTAGGGAAGCTATTGAACTGGTGGCTCTCGCCACCTGCGAATCCGATTGTTAAAAAAATCCAAACCAGTTCCCGAAAAAACGCATTTTTTCCATTTAAAAGCGAATAATTATATGTACGGAATTTTCTTTTTCGGAGGCTTGCATGGAAGAACAAACCAGACCCTTCAAGCGGTGGGAGGATTTGGACATCACCGACGACTTCATCTTCACCCGTGTCATGCGGAACAAGAGGCTCTGCCGCACCCCTGCTATTCAAACTGCTGTGCTACCGGGGTTCTTAGGGGCAGGCAGCCCCTAAGCAGTGCTGGGGGAAGGGGTGGTTTTAGGAGGGGAAACCCACCGCTTCTGAGTAGAGGGG